>CAISOQ010000348.1 GCA_903887095.1 uncultured Flavobacteriia bacterium | reverse complement strand
ATATTGCAGAAGATGTTACTGAGATTTTTAAAATGTTCAAGGCAACTATTAAAGAAGAGTTAGAATCTTTAAAGGAACATGTTTCAGATCCTCGTATTCGATTGTTTAGCAAAGCAATAGGTGACTTTGAAAAACATGCTTATGTAGGAAGTGATTTATTGATATTTCACCAGCATAACAATGTCTTTAGATTGCCAGATGATAATCCGCTTTGGGGAACCCGCTATTTCAAGGAAGACGATTCAAGAGGCTTCTTTGGCGTAATTTATATCTATAATTTCCTTGCTCAATCGTATTTACAAAATAGGACTCAAGACGAAGGGGTATTTAATTGCACGCATTTTTGTCAACAAGGAAGGGCATTTCATGATTGAGGGGAAAGGTCAATTAGGTTATCTTTTTCGGGACGTTGAAAACATGGTGTTGACGCAAGAGGCTGTGAAGATGATTGTTCAACTTTCATTCGTTTTTGCTATAGAATTTGATTTGCTTGTCCCACAATACAACTATGTCGCCGAGTTGACCGTCGGAGAGGCTCAGTTGATTAGTAATAATCTTCAGATACAAACGGGTAAAAGGATGGGTTTCAAAATGAAAACCGAGGATAACGAAATTTTTTAAAAAAAACGTTACTATCCTTTGTCATTCAAGAAATAGACAATATATTTGCACTCCCAAAATATTGGGGAATTGAAATAAGGCCCATTCGTCTAGTGGTTAGGACGCCAGGTTTTCATCCTGGAAACAGGAGTTCGATTCTCCTATGGGCTGCCAAAGTTATTTGGCCCATTCGTCTAGTGGTTAGGACGCCAGGTTTTCATCCTGGAAACAGGAGTTCGATTCTCCTATGGGCTGCAAAAGTTAAAAATTTAAATTAGAAAAGATGGCGAACCATAAGTCAGCACAAAAAAGAATCAGATCGAATGATACGAAAAGACTTCGTAACAAGTACCAGCACAAATCAGCTCGTAATGCTGTGAGAAAATTAAGATCTCTATCTGATAAAAAAGAGGCGGCTGAGTTGTTGCCTTCAGTAGCAGCAATGTTGGATAAATTGGCTAAGAACAATGTAATTCACAAAAACAAAGCTGCAAACTTGAAGTCAGGTCTTCAAATTTCAATTAATAAACTGTAATCAGTTTTGTAATAAATGAATTCAGGGGCTTAAGCCCCTTTTTTTGTATATCAAGGTTTTTTCTGTGCGTAGAATAGTGTACATAATTTTAATTTGTCTTTCCAACCATTCTTGGTCACAACAGCACTTTCTTTTCGGTGAGGTAGACACATTGACTTATGCGCACAGAATTGGAGGAAGTATCGATTCGATCGACTTGATTACCGGACAAAATACGTCTACATTGGCGGGAGGAGGTTGGAACACTAGGGCAAATTCTTTTGATACCGACTTTTTTATGAAAAATGCTGGGGGGCAGCAGTTTTTTTCATTTGGTGAATGGAAGAAACTTCAATTTTCCGGATTGCCTCATCTTGGTTTCGCTTATTCCTTTGGTTCAAAAGGCATGCAATATGTGCAGGCAGAATTTCAGCAGGCGTATCGTAAGAAACTTATGTTAAATGTTTTTTATGAAAAAAATACGTCTAATGGTTTTCTTCGAAATTCGGATTTTGATCACAACAATGTTCAGGGTCAGCTAAATAAGTTTGGTAAAGCGTATTCATTTGACCTAAAATCTTCTTATGAATCTTCACGGGTTAGTCAAAATGGAGGATTACAAGTTGATACACTGCCTGAATT
>CAISOQ010000347.1 GCA_903887095.1 uncultured Flavobacteriia bacterium | reverse complement strand
CCAATTATATCCTCTTTTTATAAAAGCAGACAAACTTCCCATTTTGATCATTGGAGGAGGAAATGTGGCTCATGAAAAAGTTTCCAATATTCTTTTGCACTCACCTGATGCCTTAATTCGAATTGGGGACGTATACGAATGATTTTTCCCACGATAGTCTGGTTGCAGTTCAATTGTCATCGAAGGCAGCGTTCTGGATAATGTCTGGGTTCTTCCTTGCATTTGCGATTAAAATTCCGTTGGTTCCTTTTCACACATGGCAACCATTAACGTATACAGTGGCACCAATGGCTGGTACAATGCTTTTGTCTGCATTGATGTTGAAAATGGCATTGTATGGAATGATTAAATGGATGATTCCATTGGCTCCTGAAGCATTAGGGGACATGAAAAATATTGTAATCGTCTTGGGATTAATTGGAATCATTTATGCGGCAATAATTGCAATAAAACAAAGCGATGTAAAACGATTGTTTGCTTTTGCGTCTATTAGTCACGTTGGATTGATCGCCGCAGGTATCATTTTGTTTAACAAAGAAGCGTTAGGTGCTTCCTTTATTCAGATCATCAATCACAGTTTGGTCGCAATTGGATTGTTCCTGGCTGCTGGAATATTGGAAGACCGACTAGGCACGCGTGAATTAAGTGAAATGGGAGGAGTCGCGAAACTCGCTCCAAAGTTTGCGTTTTGGTTTGCAATTATTGGTTTTGCTTCCGTATCGGTTCCTTTTAGCTCTGGATTTATCGGTGAGTTCCTTCTGTTAAAAGGGCTGTATTCATACAATTGGATTATAGGCCTTCTTGCAGGAACAACGTTGGTGTTTGGTGCTGTGTATACGTTAAGGGCTTATCAATTAAGTATGTTTGGAGCTCCTAAATTGGAATCGTTTAAAGATCTTACATGGAATGAACTCCTTGTATTTTTTCTACTAACTGTGGTAATCTTGATTCTTGGAATTTATCCGCAGTCAGTGCTAAATTTTGTTGGACCTAGCTTGGATAATTTGATGCAATCAACACAAGCTACAAATATTTTAATACCATAATATGGACGCTTTAATAGTTGTTTTTGTTACAGGCTTGATTACCATGTTTATCGCAATGGCAAAGAAACCTGTTTTGGTACTTGTTACCGCATTGACGGGTCTTTCAACTGCAATAGCATTATTGGCTGTTCAATTAAATCATCCTTACAATTTAGTGAAATATGAAGGGTTGGAATTTGATGGAATCTCGATCGTTTATTCTATGCTTGCTTTAATCTTCGGTTTACTCATTATTGCGGGTGGTTATGATTACTTTAAACGCGAAGCGGAACATACAGGCGAATACGTATCATTGATATTGTTTTCACTTGTAGGCGCAATGTGTATGATTGGGTTTACAGATCTTTTCATGTTCTTTCTTGGTCTTGAGATTATGTCTATTCCAATTTATGTTTTGGCAGGTTCTAAAAAGAAAGATATACTTTCTACAGAAGCATCGGTAAAATATTTCTTTACTGGAGCGTTTGCAACGGGAATCCTTTTGTTTGGAATTGCTTGGTTATACGGTGCAACAGGAAGTTTTCAAATTGCAGAAATTGCAAATGCAATCGGAGATGGTCGAGCTTCAGGTTCTATGCTGTCTGTTGGGATCCTATTAATCATGGCAAGTTTCCTATTTAAAGTAGGGGCTGCACCTTTTCATTTTTGGAGTCCGGATGTATACGCTGGAAGCCCAAACATTGTGACAGGTTTCATGGCTGCTGTAGTGAAGTTAGCTGGGATGTTTGCTTTCATGAAAATGTTCGCTTTTGTTTTTGGTGAGGCAAGTCAGATTTGGGTGAGTGCAATTTATGTTTTAGCGATGGTAACCATGTTTGTTGGGAATTTATCCGCTTTACGTCAAACTAAATTTAAAAGAATTTTAGCCTATTCAAGTATCTCGAATGCTGGATATGCACTTTTAGCATTGTTGGTCGTTAAAGGAGATTTTATTTCACATTTGAAGAATATTGAATACCTGTGGTTCTATCTTTTGGGATATGGTTTTGCAGTGATTGCGTTAATCGTTATTTCACTTACTATTACAAATGAAAGTGATGATCTTGAAGGCTTCAGAGGCGTAGGAAGAAAAAATCCTGTGGTTGGTGTAATTGCAGCACTGGGTTTACTATCATTAGCAGGGGTTCCTCCATTGGCAGGATTCTTCGGTAAGTACATGGTCTTTTCTCATGCATTCAAACAATACCCTGAATTGGTCATCGTCGCAATTTTGAATTCTGGTATAGGAATTTATTATTACTTAAAAATGCTGATGACTTTTCTAGCGTCGGATCATACTGAGGAAACTCAAACACCGCGACCAACAGTATTGCAATATTGTGTGTTAGTTGCTTGTGCAATCGGACTTATTGCTGGCCCATTCGTGTTTATTTGAATGCTAGTCGATTGAATTTAAAAGAAAAGGCTGCCATTTTTGGCAGCCTTTGTTATTTTATCGAGGTAAACAAACTACTTCGCCTCCTTCGTTAATTTATTCTATTACGGTCTTTATCAACGATATTAAAAATACTTCAAGAGCTATAAACTAATCAATAGATGGATGGGAATTTTATCGGTTCTGCCTCATGCATGATCGCGTAAGATTTTTCTACAATGTCATCAATACTTGGCTTTGAGAAATAATCGCCATCTGTTCCATAAGCTGGACGGTGATCTCTTGCACTCAAAGTTTCAGGTGCTGAATCCAAATGATAGTATCCTTTTTGCTCAACAAGGATTTTATCAAGCATGTAGGCAGTCGCCCCGCTGCTAACATCTTCGTCAACAATTAAAAGTCGATTTGTTTTTGCTAAAGAATCTTTAATCACATGATTGATATCAAAAGGCAGCAGTGTTTGCACATCGATCAATTCTACTTCAATACCCATTTCAGATAATTGCTTGCAAGCAACTTCACATAAATTGAATGTTGACCCATAAGAAACCATTGTCAGGTCTTTACCTGATTTTACAATTTCTGGAATCCCCAATGGCTCTTTGAATTCACCAATATTTATAGGCATCAGTTCTTTCGTTCTATAGCCATTTAAAGGCTCAATGACTAAAGCTGGTTCATCTGCTTCCATCAATAAGTTATAGAATCCTGCAGCCTTTGTCATGTTTCTTGGAACGCAGACGTAAATTCCTCTAAGTGCATTCACAATCATTCCCATTGGGGAACCACTGTGCCAGATTCCTTCAAGGCGATGTCCTCGTGTACTTATAATTAATGGTGCCTTTTGTCCTCCCTTCGTACGATATTGAACGGTTGCCAAATCATCCGATAGTACTTGAATAGCATAAAGTAGGTAATCTAGGTATTGAATTTCAGCAATTGGACGTAATCCACGCATTGCCATTCCGATTCCTTGACCAATGATCGTGCATTCTCGAATTCCGGTGTCAGAGACACGCAATGGACCATAGAGATCTTGCAACCCTTCAAGCGTTTGGTTAACACCACCAATTTTACCTGCATCTTCACCAAAAACAAGGGCTTCAGGGTATTTGTCAAATATTTTTTTGTAATTCTCTCTCAGAATGATACGACCGTCTTCCATTGTGTTTGAGCCATCGTATTCAGCTTTAACAGATTGAATGCTCAGACCTGCCTGTTTAGATCCTGAATGCAATAGTGAGCTATATCGGTCAAAATTACGATCTTGTTTTTTTGTAATCCAAGCCGAAAGAGCCGATTTAGAACTTGATTTTTCTTCTCTTAGCATTCGAAGCACCTTTCTAGCTGCGGACATTACATCTTTTCGAATAGGTTCAAAAGCTTTTTCTAGGGCTTCTACTTCTTTTAAAATAAAAACACCATTAGGACTTTCCTCAGCAGTTTGCTTCATTATTGAAACAACTTCTTTCAATTCAATATTGATGTCATCAGTAAATGCTTTCCATGCCGCACTTTTCTGATCGCGAACGATTGTTTTTGCTTCTTTTTGAATCTGTTCCAATTCTTCAGCTGATGCAATTGTATTTCCATTTGCATCAAATTCTAAAATCCATTCCTTGAATTTGTTAATGCAATCAAAATCAACTTCCCATTGCAAACGCTCTGGAGTTTTATATCGCTCATGTGATCCTGAAGTACTATGGCCTTGCGGCTGATTAACTTCTTTCACATGCACCAAAACAGGCACATGCTCTTCACGTGCAATCTTTACAGCTTTTTCTAAACCATTTAT
>CAISOQ010000346.1 GCA_903887095.1 uncultured Flavobacteriia bacterium | reverse complement strand
GAAGTTGTTAGAAGAGGCAGGAGGTGCGGCAAAAAGACAGGCTATTTCTGATGAAATGGTGAAGCGTCAAAAGGAGAGATCAACAACAGGGAATAACAATAACGCTAAAAAAGAAAGTTCACAGAAGTCTGGAGGGTCAACTGCTTATGCCGGTAATGTAATGGTTGATTGGGCCTTGAAAGGAAGGAATCCACACCAGAATGATAATTACTGGGTGCGCAATCCAGGATATACTTGCGGTTACGGGTCAGCGGGGACAATTACAGTACATATTAAAGTAAATCAAAATGGAGATGTTATTTCAGCAGTTCCTACGGCTTCAACTGGTTCCAATCAATGCATGATTGAACAAGCTGTTGCATATGCGAAAAAGTCTCGTTTTAATTATTCCAGTTCTGCTCCAGCCCAACAAGAAGGAACCATCACGTATAAATTTATTTCTCAATAAAATGAGGGATTTGATTCGCTCATTGATGCCAATTTTTCTTTTAAAGTGGTATAGATTGCGTAAAAAGAAGCTTAGAAACACCGAACTTGAAGGTCAACGGAAACAAGGGAATGTACTCACCAAAAATGACTTGTTAAAACAATTCAAAGAAATAGGAATCCAGCAAGGTGATTCACTTCTGGTGCATTCTAGCCTTTCGAAAATAGGTTTTGTTGAAAATGGGGCAAAAGATGTTGTAGATGCACTTTTGTTAGCAGTTGGTTCAAATGGTAATTTATTAATGCCGAATTCACCAAATGCGTCTTTTCAATTGGAGTATATCCGCACATTAGAACTATTTGATGTAATCAATACACCTTCAAAGTTGGGGGCAGTATCAGAGTACTTTCGAAAATTACCTGGATCACTTCGCAGCGCCCATCCAACGGAACCCGTTTCGTGTATTGGACCCGATGCTGATTGGTTTACAAAGGATCATTTTGGAAATGAAACACCCTACAATTCAAACAGTCCATTCTATAAATTATACGAAAAGAATGGGAAGATTCTTTATTTGGGTGTGACATTAGATAATGCAGGTACAAATCTGCATACGCTTGAAGATGCTGTAGATGATTTCAAATTTCAAGTCTATTTTCCTGAGTTGTTTGACGTTAATGTGAAAATGGCGAACGATTAAAATTTAACAATGAAAACCAAAGTGCATCATCCTGAACAAAGTAAAACACGCCGATGTGATGACTTGATTCCACTTTTTATAGAGAAAGGCGTTATGAAAAAAGTGAAAATTGGAGAAGCAAATAGTTTAATTGTCGATGCAAAAGGGATGTACGATGTGATGATCAATGCCTATAACGAAAATGGAATTACAATGTATACACCCTTTGGTTCTTAGTATTAAAATAGATCTTAATTTTACCTCCGTTAATTGGATCTTTTCGCACTATTGAACGCATTGAACTTGTCAAACCCATTGAACTCTATCTCATGAACACAATCGATTGGAAAACGGTAAAAAATTACCAAGACATTACTTACCAAAGAGCAAATGGTGTTGCGCGTATTGCATTTAACCGTCCAGAATGTCGCAATGCATTTCGTCCAAAAACGACAGCTGAATTATTGGATGCACTAATTCATGCGCACGAAGATCAGCAAACGGGAGTAGTTTTGCTCACTGGGGAAGGACCATCTCCCAAAGATGGTGGATGGGCATTTTGCTCTGGCGGAGATCAACGCGTAAGGTCAACAACTGGTTATAAAGGGGAGGATGGAGTAAACCGCTTTAATATTTTGGATGTCCAGCGACAGATTCGCTTTATGAATAAAGTAGTGATTGCAGTTGTGCCTGGATGGGCAGTTGGTGGTGGACATAGTTTACATGTAGTATGTGATTTGACAATTGCCAGCAAAGAACACGCAGTTTTCAAGCAAACGGATGTAGATGTAGCAAGTGTTGACGGTGGGTTTGGCTCAGCCTATCTGGCGCGACAAGTAGGTCAAAAAAGAGCGAGAGAGATCTTCTTTTTAGGAAAGTCTTACAGTGCGCAAGAAGCGTATGATATGGGTATGGTCAATGCAGTTGTTCCCCATGAAGAACTGGAGCAATTCGCTTATGATTGGGCGCAGGAAATACTTACGAAGAGTCCAACCGCTGTGAAAATGGCAAAGTTTGCTTTCAATCTTATAGATGATGGACTTGTTGGACAGCAAGTTTATGCAGGTGAAGCAACACGATTGCTTTACATGACGGAGGAAGCTGTAGAAGGAAGAAATGCATTCCTCGAAAAACGTGAGCGTGATTTTTCTAAATTCCCTAAATTCCCATAATGAATTGGTCAAATCTATACCGTAAAAACAGATTCTTGTTGGCTTCAGTCTCTGCTGTGTTTGTATTGGCTATTCTGTCAT
>CAISOQ010000345.1 GCA_903887095.1 uncultured Flavobacteriia bacterium | reverse complement strand
CGGAAGCAATGCTGTCAATCACATGTACGACCAAGGAATCATTGGCGTAGATTTCATCGTATGTAATACTGATCGTCAGGCCTTGGACATTTCTCCTGTGCCCTACAAAATACAACTTGGAACATCTTTGACAGAAGGTCGTGGTGCAGGTGCAATTCCAGAAATCGGAATGAACGCAGCGATTGAAAATATCGAGGAGATAAAAGAACTGTTGAGCCAAAACACTAAAATGGTTTTTGTTACAGCAGGACTTGGTGGTGGAACTGGAACTGGTGCAGCACCTGTAATTGCTCAGGTTGCAAAAGAAATGGGTATCCTAACGGTTGGTATTGTCACGGTGCCTTTCAATTTTGAAGGAAGAAAAAGAAGACAACAAGCGGAAGATGGATTGGAAAAAATTCGTCAGAATGTAGATACATTGTTAGTGATAAACAATGAGCGTCTTCGTGAGATAACAGGCAATTTAACTATTGGAAATGCTTTTTCACAAGCTGATGATGTATTGACAATCGCAGCAAAGGGAATTGCAGAAGTGATCTCTGTAACAGGTGCAATTAATGTTGACTTTAATGATGTGAAAACTGTTATGAAAGACAGTGGTCACGCGATCATGGGAAGCGCAACTGCAGAAGGAGAAAATCGTGCGATTACAGCAGTTCAACAAGCTTTGGCTTCTCCATTACTTGACGATAGCGATATCAACGGAGCACAGTACGTTTTACTCAACATCACTTACGGTGACAAGGAAGTTTTGATGGATGAAATTTCTGAAATCACAGATTACATCCAAGACGAGGCAGGTTCTACAGCTGATGTTATTTGGGGTCATGGTTATGATGCAACATTGGGCGATAAAATTGGTATTACATTGATTGCTACTGGTTTTAATACAGGAAACAATGTGGGTTTTTATAAGGCACCTGAAAAGACGGTGCGCTCACTTGACGATGAACCAAAGAATGAAATCGTTAAACCGCTTGATTCTCCAACACAAGTAAATTCATATACCCCACCGGTAGTGAATGAAACAACTGTTGAGCCATTTCTCAAAAATGAATTAGTTGAACCGACAGTAAATGTTCAAAATGTTGTTGAGCCTGCAGTTAACACACTGCCTGTAACGGAAGAACCTTTTTTGAGAGAAGAAAAAGCAGATGACAATGGTGTTCAATTCAACTGGGAGATCTCATCTCCAGCGCAAGTGGTAGAAAATACAACAGTTACACCTGAACCTGAACCAGTTGTCGAAAAGGTTGTTCGTCATGTTTTGGAAGATGATAACAATGAAAAAGTAAATCTTGACACTGTAACAGCGAAATCAATTCTTTCACCTGAAGAGCAGCAACGCAGAAATCAAGAGCGTCTTTCTAAAATTCAAGATTATACTTCAAAATTGAAAAAAGCTGAAGGAATAACAGAATTTGAAAATGAACCAGCATACGTTCGTCGTAACATTCAATTGGATAATTCTCAAAAGAGTACTCAAGAAACTGTAAGTCGTTTTGGACTTACGGAAGATGAGACTGGTACGTCACTTCGAAATAATAATTTCTTGCACGATAACGTAGACTAATGAATTTTACGGAACGCATTAACGCAGACATAAAAAGTGCGATGTTAGCCAAAGAGAAAGAACGTTTGGCTGCTTTGAGAGACATTAAATCAAAATTATTATTGGAAGCAACATCTGGTGGTAATGGAGAAGTTTCGGAAGATGTCGCTATGAAAATTTGCATGAAATTGCACAAACAACGCATAGAAACGTATGATTTGTACAATCAGCAGGGGAGAGAGGATTTGGCTGCAGAAGAATTGTTTCAAGCTAAAGTGATAGAAGAATATTTGCCTAAAATGCTTTCTGAAGAAGAGGTGCGCGTTGAAGTAGAAGCTGCGATAGCTCAAACAGGAGCATCCGGCCCCCAAGAAATGGGTAAAGTAATGGGTGATTTGACTGGAAAATTAGCAGGCAAGGCAGATGGAAAATTGATTGCATCACTTGTTAAAGAACTCCTTTCTCGTTGATAGAAAATATATGAAATAATGAAGCGCGTTCGTCCTTAGATTGAACGCGCTTTTTTATGGTAAAAAGATAAAAAAAACTCGATTACATTTGTAACATGAATTTGGAAGTTCTTAAAGAAAAATTAGCCGAAACAATTCGGAATTATAATACCAAAGGTTGGTCACCGGCAACCTCAACTAACTATTCTTTCAGGGATTTAGACAATAATATTTGGGTTTCAAGATCTGGAGTTGACAAAAGTGAATTTTCTGCAAATGATTTTATAACTGTTAATTTTGAAGGAACAGCTACAGGTGATTTTGTTGGAGTAAAACCTTCAGCTGAAACACTTATTCACTGTGTCCTTTATGACTTGTTTCCTTCAACAAAAGTGATCCTTCACAGTCATTCTGTAAACCCGGTTGTACTGTCAAATTTAGTTGGCGACTCTATCACTTTTCAAGGATATGAAGTGCAAAAAGGTTTTGCAGGACAATCAACACATGAAAGCGAAGTGCAAGTGCCCGTATTCGATAATTCGCAAGACATGGAACTGCTGACTTCACAAATGAAGAATCGCAAGGATTCATTGAGCAATCATGCGTTTTTAATTCGCAAACACGGGACTTATGCCTGGGGAACAAATTTGTTTGAGGCAAAACGTCATTTGGAGACTTTGGAATATCTTTGTGAATGTGAACTGAGATTACGTAGTTTAAAATAACAATTTCAACCATGGCAATTTTATCTATTCCTGAAAAAAACATTCAACTATCAAGCCCAAGTGAAATTCGTGCTTTCTTTGAAACGAGAAATATTTTTTTTGATCAATGGAATTGTGATGTAGAATTTCATGATGCAGCCACACAAGAAGAAATTCTTCAGTCATATTCCAAAGACTTGGATCCTTTTATGAAAGCAGGAGGCTATTTAACGGCTGATGTTATTTCTATAAATAAATTGACAGAAAATTACGAAGCAATTCGTGCGAAATTCTTAGCAGAGCATACCCATTCTGAAGATGAAATTCGGTTTTTTGTGGATGGCCAAGGATTGTTTTGGTTTCACCTTGACAATGAACCTGTTTTTAACTTATTATGCCAGAAAGGAGATTTAATTTCAGTTCCTGCAGGAACAAAACATTGGTTTGATGCAGGAGCGACAGATCCATTTGTAAAGGCCATTCGAATTTTTATAGACATGTCTGGCTGGGTGCCTGAATACACAGGCTCAAAGATTGAAACATCCTTTAGTGGATTTTCATTTCCTGCCTAAAATCTTACGATATACCCAAAATTGATGCCTACCATTTCGAAAGGAGTATGTTACAGTTCGGCTATCTTGTGCTCATGGATGTTATTCGTAGAAACATTTATAAATGAAGCGTTGATGTCACCTTTAGGATGAGTTGTCATCGTGTTATGAACTTCATCTTGCATGTATTTTACATTGACATACTCAAAATGATTCATTCCTCTTAAATAACTCATTGAGAAATACAATTTGTGCGCGTTTTCAATGGTTATGTTACGAAATAATTTTTCAAGCGCAATTTCAGCACCGATTTCTCCGCCATAAATCGCACCCGTGAATCGTTGACTTACATTTCGATCGAGTGGTTGACATCCATCTGCGTCTTGAGGATCGGCAATAACTATTTTTGTGCGCATCGATGCAAGTCCAATTTGTAGCGTAATAAATCCTCTTACTGCTCTGAAATCCTGACCAATCATTGTTTTAGCTCCAAGTAAATATTTGCTCATACCGCTCGAATAGCTCACATTTGTAATGGTCTGTGAACCATCGTCAAATTGATAAGTCTGTTCCAGATTTTGTGAAGAATAATTGCTGAAGCTCGTTTTTGCTTCAATATAAAACGGGGTCAAAAACAATGGACTATAGCCGAACGAAACTCCAAATCCACCCGCTGTGCTCATCTTGGGCATGTTAGTTTTGTTCGGTAAATCAATGGGAACATAAAGTCCTAATTCAGCTTTTTGAGAAAAACAATAGGAACCTAAGCTTAAAAGCAGGCCGGAAAGAAGTAATTGTGTTTTCATAGTTGAAATTTTGTATGGATTTTTCAAAAAACATGCCACAACGCGCATAATTGATTAGCCCTTCTGCGATTATTTCTACTTTTGTAGTATGAAAATGAATGGAATAAAGTGCATTTTAACTGATATAGAAGGAACAACGACTTCTGTAAGTTTCGTTTATGATACATTGTTTCCATATTTCAGAGAACACATCAATGAATTAAAGGATCTAACCCATAATTCTGATGTTCAAACATCCTTCCGCAAAACAGTTGAACTGAGCAAGCAATTAGAAGGGAAAACGTTGAGATCTGTTGATGATGTTGTTGCTACTTTAGACCGTTGGAGTAGAGAAGATAAAAAGATAACACCCTTGAAAACCGTACAGGGAATTTTATGGAAAAAAGGATATGAAAGCGGTGAAATAAAAGGTCATGTTTATGCGGATGTGCCTGCTGCATTGGAAACTTGGAAGTCAAAGGGACTTAAGTTGGCAGTCTTTTCTTCTGGTTCAGTAGCAGCTCAAAAATTAATTTTTGGTTACAGTGAGTTTGGCGATTTGACTCCTTATTTTTCCAATTATTTTGATACCGAAACGGGTGGAAAAAGAGAGCGTGAAACATATAGCAAAATTGCAGATGAACTTCTTTTTTCAGCCAGTGAAATTCTTTTTCTTTCTGATATTAAAGAAGAACTTGAGGCAGCAAAAGCGGCTGGATTAGAGACCGTTCAGCTCGTTCGGCCTGGAACAGTTGCTTGCTGGGAAAATACAATTGCTGATTTCTCGGAGTTGCAGATCAACTGAAAAATGAGCTGAAATAGACTTTTATAACAATAGATATTTCCATAAATAATTAATAAAATGACTGACAAAACATTTCGTACGATTTGGACCACTGAAGATAGATATGTTGAGGTGATAGATCAACGCATGCTACCACACCAATTTAGTGTCGTTAAACTTGAAACCTATGAGGATGCCGTTGAGGCGATTAAAGAGATGATTGTGCGTGGTGCTCCACTCATTGGTGCAACTGCAGCGTATGGAATTTATCTTGCGGTAAGAGAGATGGTCGAAGAACAATTGAATGGAAGTTTTTTAGATGAAGCATTCAGTGAATTGCGGGCGTCGCGACCAACAGCGGTAAATCTATTTTGGGCATTGGATAAAATGCGCGATGCTCTTGATAATTGTGAAGGTGATTTCATTGAAACAGCTTGGAAAAAAGCCGCAGAAATTGTTGAGGAAGATGTTGAGACATGCAGAATGATTGGTGTGCATGGTTTGCCACTGATTGAGGAAATCGCTGCACGTAAAAACGGAGAGACGGTGAATATCTTGACACATTGCAATGCGGGGATGCTCGGATGTGTTGAATGGGGAACAATCACCTCGCCCATTTACCAAGCGATGCAAAAGGGAATCAATGTGCATGTATGGGTAGACGAGACGCGACCAAGAAACCAAGGGTCTAATCTAACTGCATATGAATTGACACGACACAATGTACCACATACGTTAATCGTTGATAACGCAGGTGGGCATCTTATGCAACATGGGATGGTTGATATGGTGATTGTTGGAACGGATCGCACAACTCGTCATGGAGATGTTGCCAATAAAATCGGAACATATCTCAAAGCACTTGCGGCCCATGATAATAACATTCCATTTTATGTAGCCTTGCCATCTACAACTTTGGACATGAGTATTCGCAATGGCTTAAAAGAGATTCCTATTGAAGAGCGAAATCAAGATGAGGTGAGATTTATGCAGGGAAAAACGAAACGAGGTAAGATTGAGCCGGTTTTAATTTGTCCTGAAACAACACCAGCGAGTAATTATGGTTTTGATGTTACACCTGCGCGACTTGTTTCTAAGATCATTACAGAAAGAGGGGTTTGTGACGCAAGTGAAGAGGGCCTTCTTTCCTTATTTCCTGAATATAAATAAAATCAAAAGAGGGCTTTTATAGCCCTCTTTCGCATGCATTACTACTTTTTAAGGTTTAGTTGTAAGCATTTGTAAACGTTTTTTGTTGTTGTTCGATCACAAGGTGAATTGGATGTACAGTCATTTTTACATTTCCGAATCCATTGAAAGGTGTTTCTGCTTGTTCAGTTTTCTCATTGTCCAATTGAACTTGAAGGTTTACATTAAAAGCCAATTTACATCCTCTTGCGTCTTCTACGGTTAATTTATAGATGCCGTCTTCTAGTTTTTCTGGATGCTCATAGTAAGTTTTGTCATTTAAACGAAAGATGTACATAGAAGAAGCATTTTCTAAGTCCCAAGGTGATCCGCCTTTAACAGCAATGTTTAGATCAGAGTTAAAGTTTGCAGCACTTGTAGATGTTGGTACATTGTATCCAACTGAAATAGGAGCCGGCATTGCGATCTGAACGGAATCTTTTACACTATTGCCTTTTGCATCTAAAACAGTAACTACGTATTTTCCTTTTTTCAAATCCTGAATTTCTTGACTTGTGTTTCCATTGCTCCAAGAAATTGCATAAGGTTCAGCACCACCTGTAATGAATAATTCTGCTTTCCCGTTGGATTGCCCAAAACAAGTAATGTCAGTTTTAGTGATCTCTACTCTTAAATCTTCGGAAGCAAATGTGTTAATGCTTATGAAAAGAGCTAAAACTGTTTTGATTATTACTGACGTTTTCATGACTATTTGTTTTTCGTTTATATTGCAAACAAACAACGTTTCTGTCAGTTGAATTTCATTTCCTTTTAAATAGCCATGCATTTTACATGTATACTAATAGGTGGGTTTACGGAAAATACGGATGTGTAGTACGTAGTTATACTTAGAACGAGTGTTTTTGAATAAAATTCATTGTTTTTGGGGTATAAAAAAAGCTGCACTAAAATGCAGCTTTTCTTTCTCTGTTATATCGCATTTATTGACCTACAACCACGTTGTATACTCTCTCGCTTATTGTATTCGCTATTTTTAAAATGTATTTTCCTGAATAAAGCGCACTAACATCAAAACAACCAAGTGTGCTGCCCGCTAAAATTTTCTTTTCAGAAACTTTTTTGCCAACCATATCATAAAGTGTAACTGTAATATCTGATTCTAAAAGTCCTGGAGCTTGTATTACAATCATATCAGACGCTGGATTCGGAAAAATATTGAAATCAGGCGATTGTGCTAAGTCTTCAATGCCGTTCGTTGAACCTGAATACGTTGAAACAGTTTCTGTAATGCTCGTTACTTTTACAGCTACTTTATTGCCATAGAATGTTGGACCAACTGCATACGGATATGCAGAATTCCAATTTTCATCTACCGTTGCAAAATAACAATAGATACCACTAGGATATTCAGGAGTGATACAAAAACGACCATTGTGACTATCCAAATAGTCATCTTGACCTGCATGTGAAACAAATTCATAGTCTTCTCTGAAATAACCCAAAGGATAAGTTGTGAAATCAGAAGGTCCATCAGCTACATCTGTTCCATCCGCCCAAACTGTGCGAGCAGTAATATTGCGTAACTGGTATCCTGATTTAATGCGTGTGATTCCTCCTGTACCATCTGCATTTTTGTAGCCATAAGCACCATAGATCGGGAAGCCGTCATATGCAAAACCAATTAATGGAGAGTGAACAGTTGGATTAATTGTGTAGAGTCCATCTGCATCGTAAAGATTACATACACTAGAAATTACATTTAGATCCAGTTTATAGGCGCTTGGATTTTGATGATGGTGGTAGTTTCCTTGAGCGGGGTGGCCTTTGGAACAATCGAATCCAAGCTTTTCAGCAGGCACTGCATCTCTGTTCCATGATTGCGACGCCCCAGGTCCACCAGGACATTGTGACATTCCAGGTAATCCCCCACACAATGAGTTCGTACTTGTATTCCAAGCAACGCCGTCTCGATAATCAAAGAGGGCTACACCATTTATGAAAACTCCAATGTTTCCGCCTGTAGTTGATGTTGCAGTTCCTGTATTTTGTGTTGGATTCAATGGAAATTTGAAGATGGCATTTTGATCTGAAGCTGTGGATGGATTTCCATCTAAAAAGGGGCCAGTTGGGTAGGAAGGAATACCATTTGTTGAGACATAAACCCAATTGGATGAATATTGCACAGCTTGACAATTGACAGCAATTCCATTACTAAGTGCAGTTGAATTTCCAGATGTATAATAGGATCCTGTTTCAGTTGTGTTTTGAAGCCATGATGTTATGGCAGGATTTGTCTGAGCAAAGTTGATTGTAGCAAAACCCAATGCAATTCCAAGTGATAGTTTTTTCATGATTTTTAGTTTTCTAATAGATTAGAGTTTATTAAAATTAAAAACTTGCGGTATTGGTTTAATTATTATCTCGGAAAAGAATACCGTTTGTTAAACAGAAATTCCTTGTCTGATAACGTGTATAAAAAAGCCAAAAGATCTTTCTTTTCATTTTCATTGAATGCTAATTTCTTTTGAAGTTTTGGATGCAGATTTTTAGCTTTCGATGGCTGATGAAGCAGGTAAAGCTTTGGTAATTGTTATGAATAAATGGGATTTAGTGGATGAAGAACGCCAACTGGTTTTAGATCGAGAGATTG
>CAISOQ010000344.1 GCA_903887095.1 uncultured Flavobacteriia bacterium | reverse complement strand
ATCTTATGCAAATTACTTACAGCGATCGGTACCATTGTACCATCGGAATAGGGAAGGGTAGTAAGTCTCCGTCGTATGAGATTCCTGAAAATCCAAATTGGAATGCTTTCCCTTCTGATTGATGCCATCGAATACCTGGAATAAAAAGCCCAAATCCTGGTTTGCGGTCTTCAATTGTAGTTGTGACTAATTGGGTTTCGTAATTTCCTGTGTTCGGATTGTACACATAGTTTTGAGTTTGTTCAGTATGCGTCTTTGTTGTCCCTTTGATGACAATGAACGAATCAAAAACCAAGCTGATTCTGGAGCTCACTTTAATCATCCCTGCGATGGAGGTGATGGCGCGACCGTCACTATCACCGCTGTCCCAAACGACCCCATATCCGCCAGAAACAGAAAGATTTGCCCTTCGGTCGCCAACTGAAATGGTGCCAAATGGCAATGCGCCGCCTGCGTTACTGTCTCTTCCAAGCAAAGAAATCCATGAGGTTGTTCCAATCATAGTACCAACAGCAAATTGAAATTTATGACCCAAATCAAAACTGTATTTTGCAGTGCCGATTATGGGTACCGCTAACCAACTGGTCATTACACCAAGTCCAAAGTGATCTGTGACTGCAAATTGAAAATCTGGACCAAATAAGTTCCATTGGACATAGTTCTGGCCCTTTTTCATAGGCAACCCATTCGTCGTAATAAAATAGCGTGTCGAAAATCGATCCTCTCCAATGAATTCTCCTTTTTGTGAAAGGTCTTCGCCCTTAACGACAATAATTTCTTTAACGATGTATTGCGGCACAATGATGATTCTATTGTCACGCAATTGAACGGAAAGTTCTCGCTCATTTTCTTTTAAAATATGACCGATTAGTTCACCGCCGTCCGTTTTAATAATGCGATAAAGCAGTGTGTCTGGATGTTGAGTTGGCTCCTGTGCAAAAATTGAAGCACCGAAGGCTAAGAACAAAAGAATGAATAGTAATCGCATGGCGTTCGGTTTTTTCCTTGAAACTAAAGGCGAACGTTATGTTATGGACTGTAATATCTACCAACAAGTGAATAAATTAAGCAGATGGAGAATTTTTAGAATTGAAAACCACAAACCGCTTTCAATCAAACAAGGTTGCTGTTTCCTTTTTATTTTTCTAACCGTTATATTTTGTGTATTCAATGTTGGTATTCCTAGTAAAATGTTTAAAAATGAACATTTGACTTAAAAAATAAACTATTTAATGAATTCTATTTTTATAATGTTTGTAAGGAATGAGATGGGCCAAAACAGCAATTTATTCAGTTTATTTTCATGATTTTTAGAGGTTTATATCAAATATAGAAATTTTTTAAGTGTAGTTTTATTCCTTATTCACTGGATTGTTTCCAGTGCTTTAAGGTTCTTTATTTCGAATATCGAAAAGGCTAATTTTCTGCTCAAACGGCTTTTTTTTCTAATTTCGCAGCGGAAATTGGCAACCTAACTATTGGTGTTGCGTTTAATTTCAAAACTCTACAGTTATAATTATGTTTCGTATTATTCTCATTTCGGTTTTTATTTCTGGTTTACTTTCGTCCAACTCCATTGCCCAAACTGCGATGACTTGTGCGAACACCAATACTCAATGCGGTGGTACCTATGCAGATCCGGGAGGTACTGGAAATTATGCGGATAATGCCAATTGTACGCAGACAATCTGCCCCTCAACAGCAGGTCAATGTGTAACTCTTCAGTTTACCTCTGTAAACCTTGAGAATAATTTTGATGAGCTATTTATTTACGATGGTAGCACTGCTACAGGGACACTTTTAGCCACAATTACTGGAACATCTTCTCCAGGAAACGTAACCTCAACTACTGGTTGTTTAACTTTGGTTTTTACATCTGATGGGTCTGTGAACAATCCAGGGTGGCTTGCAAATGTTATCTGTCATCCGTGTGGCTCACCACCACCACCACCACCAGGTCCGATTGTTGCATCTGATTGTTCAGGATCTGTAAATATTTGTACAAATGCATCTTTTCAAATTGATCCTAGTGGATTTGGAGTAACAGACGAATTGAATGGTTCAACATCAAATCCGTCAACGAATCCTGGTTCTTCAAATTCGGGGTGCCTTTTATCGGGTGAATTAAACAGTACATGGATGGTTGTGAACATTGCTTCCTCTGGTACTTTAGAATTTTCCATTGGTGCAGATAATGGTTCTGGCTGTTTGGATTGGATCATGTTTCCATATGCCGGACCAACTACCTGTACTCAGATTGTTGGGAACTCCATTTCTCCAATTCGTTGTAATTGGAATGGTGGATGTGAAGGTTTTACTGGACTTGCATCACCTTTACCAACAGGTGGTGATGCTACGAATTTTGAACCTGAGTTGACTGTGACATGCGGTCAAAAATACCTTATTTGTTTATCGAATTTCAGCTCTCAAAGTACCTCACTACCACTTAACTTTTTTGGAACAGCAACAATCAGTTGCTCCACATTTACACCAATTACGGTAAACTCTCCAACAATTTGTCCAGGCCAAAGTGCAACACTAACAGCTACCGGGGGAAATACATACAGCTGGTCTCCGGCAACAGGATTGAGTGCAACGAGTGGAGCAACAGTAACTGCAACACCTGCTGCAACGACAACATATACCGTCACGGGAACTGGCTCTTGTGGTTCAGGCACAGCAACTTCTACAGTTACTGTTCTTGCTGCAGGAGATCCTGCCTGCGTCACACCAACTTGTTCAGCAACAGCAACGAATGCTGGTCCGTACTGTCCAGGAGCAACAATTCAATTGAATAGCACTGGTGGTGGAACTTACAGTTGGACCGGACCAAATGGATTTACGTCTGCGGTTCAAAATCCATCTATCCCTTCTGGAACAACAGCTGCTTCAGGAACGTATACTGTTACTGTCAATGTGAGTGGCTGCACGGCTACAGCATCTACGACGGTTACAGTCAATGCCACACCAACCATTGGAGCAGGGAATGATATTGCTATTTGTGCTGGTGCGAGTACTACTTTAACTGCGTCTGGAGGAAATACCTATACTTGGTCACCTTCAACTGGTCTGAGTGCTACAAATACGGCTTCCGTAACAGCATCTCCAAGTTCGAATGCCACTTATACAGTTACTGGAACAAGTTCTGCAGGATGCACGGCAACTGACCAGGTTGTTGTGACCGTAAACGCTGCACCAACAATAACTTCGTCTCCTGTAACAATATGTTCAGGTGGTTCAACGACAATTACTGCTGCTGGTGGAACAGCTTACACATGGTCCCCTGCAACCGGCTTAAGCGGTACCTCTGGCGCTAGTGTTTCTTTTAATGGAACAGCCAGCACCACTTATACAATTACAGGCACGGCTTCTGGTTGTACTTCCACTACAACAGTCCTTGCAACTGTTAACTCACTTCCAACTGTTACCTCGACGAATACAGGAGTTTGTTTGTCAGGTTCAGTGAATGTTACTGCTTCAGGTGCTTCTACTTATAGTTGGTCACCTGCAACAAATTTAAATACAACAACAGGAGCAACGGTTTCTTTCACTGCTGGTAATACTACTACTTATACAATAACAGGTACAAGTGCAGCCGGGTGTACATCTACTGCTTCCGTTACAGTAACAGTTGGATCACCTCCTACAATTGCTGCGGGGAATGATCAAACTGTATGTGCAGGAACACAGGTTACCTTAGTTGGTGCAGGCGGATCAACCTACAGTTGGAGCAATGGGGTAACAAACAATACGGCGTTTACGCCTACAGCAGGAACAACAACATATACCGTAACAGGTACGAATGCCGCAGGGTGTACAGGTACAGATCAAGTGGATGTCATAGTGAATTCCAACCCAACTATTGCTGCAGGGAATGATCAAACTGTCTGTTCAGGAACGGCGGTAACGTTGACAGCCTCCGGCGGGACAACCTATACTTGGACGAATAGCGTTACGAATGGTGCCGCGTTTACGCCATCTTCATCAACAACCTATACCGTTACAGGAACAAATGCAACAGCATGCACCGGAACGGATCAAGTGCTTGTAACGGTGAACCCAATTCCAACTGTTTTTGCAGGAAACGACGTCACAATATGTAACGGTCAAACTGCGACATTAACGGGTACAGGCGCAAGCACTTATACTTGGAACAATGGTGTAAGTAACGGTGTGGCATTTACACCGACTTCAAATGCTACATACACCGTTACGGGAACCTTGGCAGGTTGCACTGCAACAGACCAAGTATCTATAACAGTTGAAACCGCTCCCAATGTCGCCTTTGCACCAGATATTACATTTGGTTGCTCGCCTCTGACTGTAAATTTCACAAATAGTTCGACAAATTCTGTAAATTGTGTTTGGCAGATGGGTACGGGAGTAACTGAAACTGGATGCGGTGCAGTGAGCCATACTTTTACGCAAGCAGGATGTTATGATATTACCTTGACTGTTACGTCCGCTGGTGGCTGTGTGAATTCATTAACTGCTGATGACTTGATTTGTGTGGAGGCTTCACCGATAGCATCATTTAGCCCTTCAAATTCAATGTTAACTGAGTTTGACACATATGTTTCTTTCGAAAACAATTCTTCTAATGCATCCTCTTATTGGTGGGATTTTGGTGATTCATCTCCAACGAGTATTGAAGAAAATCCACAACATGATTATGTGGGAATGGATATTGGAACCTATGTAGTGACATTAATTGCTACATCGCCTTCTGGTTGCGTCGATACTACCCAATCAATTATTCAAATTTATGAGGAATTGATTTTCTATATCCCAAATACCTTTACACCTGACAACGATGATTACAATCAGACGTTTCAACCCATTTTTACTTCTGGATTCAATCCTTTAACGTTCAATATGAAAATATATAACCGTTGGGGCGAAGTCATTTATGAAACAAATGATGCGGAAATTGGTTGGGATGGTTCCTATGGTTCAAATGGTGAAGTAACAATGGTGCAAGAAGGTGTTTACACTTGGAAAATTGAGTTTAAATTATCCAAGAATGATGAACGCCGCATGGTGAAAGGTCACTTGAATATTCTGAGATAAAAATACAGTTTTGGTCAGTTCAACTTGCGCTGACCAAAACCACCAACAACATTATACCTCAGGAAGAGCTCAAAACCACCAAATGATTTTGTAGCACTTCGAAGTTTGGACATATTGTATTCGTAGGCGCAACCAACCATGAGATCCTTGTATTCAAACATTGCTTTTAGGATAATTGCGTCCGCAAAACGGTGAAAAACACACCCCCATAAATGGCAATTGGCTTGTAGAATGATGTTTTTTTGGAACCATCATTTAGAGAATACCTGTAATTCGATCCAAAAAGGATTTCCATTGAAGAAGCCTGTCTGTGCACATAAACTGCAGGCATAAGAATTCCATCCGTGTTTTTAATCGCAAAAGCTGAATTGAAGAACGCAGAAAAGCGCATGTTTAATTTTTCGTTGGCAAGGTTGATATATGAATACATCGGTTGATTTAGATGATATGCAGAAAGTCCAATGTCGAATCTTTTTGTTACGCGCTGCCTCATGTAACCTCCGATTTTATCAAATGAATAAACCATCCCAGCACCAACACTGAAGTAAGAAAAAAGGTAATTTGAAAATGATTCACCACCTATGGAGGCATTGTAAGCCATTCCATCGTATTGATTGGGCAATTGCGCAGCAGAACGATTCATTCCACGTTGACCAAACAGGCCATAAATTCCAACACCCAATTTACTGAGGTTGCCTATTTTTAAGTGGTAGGCTGCATTCAAACTAACTGTACTTGTGTAGATTCTTAAATCACCCGCTTTGTCATTTGAAAAATTCATACCTGCCGCCAAAAAGCCTTTTTTATTGGCCTTCTTTTCATTGACTCGACCATCAATAGATGCCGCAATCGTTTGATAGGGTGAAAAGATACTTCCCCATTGATTCCTGTAATTTGCCGACGCATGAAGTGTTGCGTGCGCTCCAGCCAAGGCTGGATTCAATGTCAATGGCGAAAATTCTGGCATCGCAAAATGAATGTCCTGAGCCATTAGAACGCTGTTGAAACAAATGCTCAACAATAAGAACTTACCTCCTTTATTTAAATGTTTTTTCATTTTGTACAGATTACCTTACTAATGAACAATTTCCTGATTTTTCTATTACCTCTGCATCCCACATAATTACCTTCAATCGGTAGAAGTAAACTCCCGAATCCAATTCTAGATCTTGGTACACACCATTCCAACTGGTCGTGATATCATCTGTCTGAAATACTTTTGTTCCCCACCGATCGTAAACTTCAAATTCAAATTCATTTATACAATCCGATTTTAATCCACCAATGGTCAATTCGTCATTCATCAAATCACCATTTGGTGTAAACGTATTGGGAATATAGAGTTCACCACAAACAGGATTCACAATGACTTTTACCAAGGCGCTTCCAGAACAACCAATCTCATTGAATCCTTCAACAACATAGATCGTTGTGACACTTGGAGATGCTATTGGATTTTCACAATCGTTGCAACTTAAAGATCCACCATTTGTCCATTGATAAGTTAGAGCACCAGTAACCTGAATTTGCACTGTCATTCCATCGGAAATAGTCGAAACAAAGGGGTCAGCGAAAATTGAAATGGTACCAATTGTATCGACTTCGAAATTCTGCAGAAGTTCACAATTATTTGCATCCGTTATGGTCAAAGAGTAATTGCCAACAGCCACATTCGTTAAACTGCTGCTCGTTTCTCCATTTGGTAACCAAGCGTATAGATAGGGTTGTGCGCCGCCCGTTACTGAGGTGGAAATAGCACCATAGGTTGAGATGTTGCAATTAGCATTTGTTACGGAACCTATAACTTTTAATGAATCTGGTTGAGTGAGTGTAACTGAAATTGAGGCAGTACAACCACCATCATCTGTTACCGTAACTGAATAACTGCCCTCGGACAGATTTACAGCAGAATTCGAGGCAGAGACGTTTGGCACCCATGCATAAGAATAGGGACTCGTGCCGCCTGAAGTAGCAACATTGATAATACCATCTTCTCCACCCGCACAGCGCACGTTCTCTTTGTTTTCAATCGCAATTGCAGGAAAGTTAGAAGGAACAACAACAGTGACTGAGACAACTCCTGAGGAAACACAACCTGTATTGCTGTTTTTCACTGTAACGTTATAGCTTCCTACACTTACTGAAGAAAACAGTGGTGAAGATTGGTAGGTTGTGCCATTGATACTGTAAAGATAGATAGGTGACAAGGGCGCCGTAATTTCAATTGTTCCAGTTGTAAGAGTGCAAGTTGGCTGCTGTGTAACAGTTGCTACAGGATCAGAAGGATTGTTTGGTAGGGGATTAATTGAAACAGGATTTGAATTTGTTGATGTGCATCCATCTTGATTTGTTACGGTGAAATTGTAAGATCCTGAAGGTGCTAAATTGTTAAAATTAGCTGTACTCAAGTTTCCTGTCGTTGTTGCGCCAGATGAACTTTCTGTAATTGTATAGCTGCCAGATGGAAGATCAGTTAATTCTACACTTCCAAATGGGGTAGTGCAGGTTGGTTGGGTGGTGGCACCAATAATTGGAGCGGTTGGTGTTTGAGGAGCGGCTATCAGCGTGATGTCTGAGGATGGAGAGGAAGTGCATGTGCCATCTGAAACTGTAAAATTATAGGTGTTTCCCGCAGCAATTGTAGCAAGTATAGTTGTGCTGCCCGAACCATTGGTTATGATCCCATCGGGATTGGTAGTAATTGTCCAACTTCCAGAAGGCAAGCCACTCAACGAAACACTTCCTGTGGATACAGAGCAAGTAGGCTGAATGATGCCATCAATAATTGGCGGGTCGCATTGCGAAAGAGTCAATTGACTTAAAGTAAGAAACAGCAGCAAAAGGATGAGTTGCACATTTTTCATAATGCCTGTAGTAAATTCATGAGTAAAATCGAAGCAATAGGCTCGATTTTATTGTTTCCAAAGGATGAAATATATTGATTTTACTTAAGAAAATAGACAAGGTGTCTAAGAAATTTTCATTTAAGTGAATCAATTACTGTTTGCATGTGTTGAACCAGACCTTGAACAGATGCTTGTATTGCAGACAAATCATTTTGATAATTTTGAAGATCATTCGTCACTTTATTTACTGATTCCCATTCATTTGAACAGGAGTAAACTTTTGTTTTGCCATTCGTTTGATTGCTAAATGTTTTTGTTGATTGCTCAATCAAGACACGAATTTTTGCCAATTTATTTTTTTCTTCATTGAGTTTTGAAAGGTCTACTTTTAGTGCTTCACATTTTTCTGGGGAATTTCCGTTAAATCGTAACGTTATCCTTGAAACCTGAGTCTCATATTTCTTCAGATGAGCAATTAATTCTTGTTCATTTTTTTCAAGATTTGTCTGAATTTGAGAGAATTTCGCATTGAATGCATTGACATCACAGTACTGTACATTGGGAACAATATTTTCTGCGACATACTGATTAAAATCTGTGGCGCTTTTAACAGTTTTGTTTCCTTTTTCCTGAAGTTCACCTACAAGTGATTTCATTTTTTTCTTGGTGCCTTTTAATTTTTTCCATTCATCAGTACCGGAGCTAATTTTGCTTTGCCCCTTCGAATAGGATGTAAAATTGGCATATTCATTATTGATCTCTGTGCGCAATCGATTCATTTGTTTAACCTCCTCATCAATCGCCTCTAATTTTGTTTTCGCCACGCTGTATGGAGCAACGTCCGTTTTACATTTCAAAGCCAAATATTCCTTTTCCATGTCGGCAACTTTTGTCAAAAAAGACGACGAATTGCTATTTACACTTGCTACTGTAGATTTTAATTGAGCATCTACCTCTGAAGTAGTCGTATAAAGAGTACAACTGGAAAGCAAAACGAGAAGAAGTATGCTGATATGTGTGAATCGCTGCATGAAAGTCTTAAATGGAAAACTTGAAGTTAGAAAATTTTAAGGAAGGTGGAAATAAAGCTTCAAAAAACGAGGTGTTGAAAGTAAAGAGAAGAGATAGGATGAATCTTTTTCGTGGGCTTAACTGAACTTTTTTCGAACCGGTTTTTGGATGTGTTGGAGGATATTTGGCTTTAGAAACCCATCCAATTTCTTTTATTAAGCTATGATTTCGCAAAAGAAATAAGATCCTGAATATCATGATTGTCAGCCTTTTTAACAGCATTTATGTAGGCTCTTCTTTTGTCGTTTTCCTTGACCAAATCGGAACTCCCCCAGGAAAAAAATGGTTCTCCATAAAGTTTTTCCATGATCAAATCGGCCATTAATCTGGAATGTCTTCCATTTCCATTAGGGAAACAATGAATACTTACTAATTCATGCTTGAATCGAACAGCCATTTCATCTGGAGAATAGGTATTGTTGTCATACCAAAATTTAGCGTCATCCAACAGTTGCTTGAATTGTACTGGAATTAAAAAACTCTTGATCCCTAAATTCTTTTCTGAATTTCTAAATGATCCTGCCCACTTCCAAACCTCGCCATACATTCGTTTATGCAGACCTTTTATAAACGTTTCAGAAAGCAAATCTTCGGATTTGATTTTTTTACCAATCGTCCATTGAATAGCTTTCTCAATATTGAATTGCTCAAATTCGTCCAACTCTTTTCTGGTTGTTATTGATGGAATGGTCAATCCTTCAAGTTCTTCTTCACTCAATGGAGTTTGACCATCGACATAATATATTTCTAATCCCATAAATATTTTGGCATTTCAAATTTGATTTCCGCTGTTTTCTGTGTTACCGCTTGTTCAATTCTCTCCTTTGAGTTTTGTTGATCTTCCAAGGTCATTGTTGCATGTGTTCGCATGACAATTTCCGTGGCTAATTCTTTTGCCCTTTTTTCAATCATCTGCTCCAAAGAATCGTGTTTGGAAACAAAACCATACACCAATTTCATGTCCATAGCATTTGCTGCATCACGAAGTGAATTCAGCGTTATTGTTCCGCTAGCTTCACGTTCCTCAATCTCTTTTACACTTTGAGCCGAAATACGCAAACGATTGCCAAGTTGTCTCAACGACATTTTTAACGATTTCCGAAATGTGTTTATCCATCCTAAAGGTGGAGTAGCTACTGTCTTAAGATGCTTGAAATGCTCTAATTTCTTGTCCGTTTGCTGTAT
>CAISOQ010000343.1 GCA_903887095.1 uncultured Flavobacteriia bacterium | reverse complement strand
CTCCGGTTGTTACATTAGAATCACACGATAAACAACTTTTAGGCCAGGTAGCTGCTAAAATTCGTTCCCTTCGTAAACCAGAACCATACAAAGGTAAAGGTGTACGTTTCTTGGGCGAGGACGTTAGAAGAAAAGCTGGTAAATCTGCAGGTAAGAAATAAAAGTTAATAGTTATGGCATTCAGTAAATTAAACAGAAGAGCAAAAATTAAAAGAAGAATCAGAAAGAAAATTTCTGGTACTTCAAAGGTGCCTCGCCTTTCAGTGTTCCGAAGTAACAAACAGATCTACGCTCAGTTGATCGATGATACTACAGGACTTACATTGGCATCAGCTTCTTCATACAAAAACAAGGCTGTTGATAAGAAAAATAAATCTGATCAAGCGGCTGTTGTTGGAAAAGAAGTAGCAGAAAAAGCATTAAAAGCCGGTATCGAGACAGTGGTATTCGATCGTAATGGGTATTTATACCACGGTAGAGTTAAATCATTGGCTGACTCAGCTCGAGAAGGCGGACTTAAATTTTAAAAAATGGCAGCAAGTACAGTAAATAGAGTAAAATCTGCAGATATAGAGCTTAAGGATAAGCTCGTTGCCGTAAACCGTGTTACGAAAGTTACCAAAGGTGGCCGTACATTTAGCTTCTCAGCTATTGTTGTTGTAGGAGATGAAAACGGAATCGTTGGTCATGGACTTGGTAAGGCAAAAGAAGTAACGGAAGCGATTACGAAAGGAATTGATGATGCAAAGAAAAACTTGATCAAAGTTCCTATTCTTAAAGGTACGGTTCCGCATTCTCAAAAAGGTAAATTCGGAGGTGCTGAAGTATTGTTGAAACCAGCAACAAATGGTACAGGTGTAATCGCAGGTGGTGCGATGCGTGCAGTATTGGAAAGTGTTGGTGTACACAATGTATTGGCAAAATCACAAGGATCTTCCAACCCACACAACGTAGTGAAGGCAACAATTGATGCGCTTTCTAACATGAGAGACGCAGTTGCTGTAGCGAAACAACGTGGTATTACTTTGGATAAAGTGTTTAACGGTTAATAGTAAATCAGATGGCTACAATAAAAATACAGCAAGTAAGAAGCGCTATTAAACGTCCAGCAGTTCAAAAAGCTACGATAAAAGCGTTGGGTTTTAAAAAGTTGAATCAAGTTATTGAACATGAGGCAACTCCACAGATCCTTGGAATGGTTAAAAAAGTTCAACACCTTATCAAAGTTGTTGAGTAAACTTATAAAATCGAATTAAGATGAATTTACATAATTTAACTCCTGCATCAGGGTCAGTTAACAGAGAAAAAAGAATCGCTCGCGGACAAGGTTCCGGTCATGGTGGTACTTCAACTCGTGGACATAAAGGAGCGAAATCAAGATCTGGGTACAGTAAGAAAATTGGATTTGAAGGAGGTCAAATGCCACTTCAAAGACGTGTACCTAAATTTGGCTTCAAAAATATCAACCGAGTAGAATACAAAGCGATTAACCTGGATATTATTCAGTCACTTATTGATCGTAAAAATGTTTCTGAGATCACTCCTGAAATACTTCGTGAGAATGGTCTTGTTTCAAGAAACGAACTTGTAAAAGTACTAGGTCGTGGTGAATTGAAGGCAAAGATCAATGTAACAGCTCACAAGTTTTCAGGTTCTGCTAAAACAGCAATTGAAGGACAAGGTGGGAATTGTTCAGAAATCTAATTAACTTTGCCAACATTTTTTTGAAATGAATCGTTTTATACAGAACATTAAGAATATCTGGAAAGTAGAAGAGCTGAGGAAAAGGATCATCCTTACCCTCACCCTCATTCTCGTATACCGGGTTGGTTCTTTCGTGATTCTTCCAGGTGTAAATTACACTGCCTTGATGAATGCACAAGCAAATGGTGGACAAAACACATTGGAAACATTATTATCGTTGTTTTCAGGTGGTGGATTTACGAATGCTTCAGTTATGGCTTTGGGTATCATGCCATATATCAGTGCTTCTATCATTATGCAATTATTAGGTATGGCTGTTCCAGCGGTACAGAAAATGCAAAATGAAGGTGAATCGGGAAGAAAAAGAATCAACAATTACACACGAATTCTCACAATTATAATTTGTGCTTTACAGGCTCCAAGTTATTTAACGCTGTATGTGCAGTCAAAAGGTGCAATGCCTGTGGATGCTTCAACATTCTGGTGGGTGCAAACAATTTTGGTTCTTATTTCAGGCTCAATGTTTGCTGTATGGTTAGGTGAAAGAATTACGGACAAAGGAATTGGTAACGGAATCTCGTTGTTAATTACTGTTGGGATCCTTGCACGCCTGCCTGAAGCTTTCTTAGCGGAATTTGGTTTTGCCGTTGGAGCTGGTAACTTAATTAAAATTGTGTTAGAATTACTTGTTTTCATGCTTGTTGTGATGGGTACAATACTTATCGTTCAGGGTGTAAGAAGAATTCCTTTGAACACTGCTAAACGTGTTGTTGGAGCTCGTGCTGTGGATGAGCAAGGTGCGCGAAGCTATTTACCAATTAAGGTGAATGCGAGTGGTGTAATGCCTATCATCTTTGCTCAGGCTATTGTCACAATTCCGGTGATGATTTTTTCTGGTGCAGATGCGCAAGGTGGATCATTTATTCAACGAACACTTGGTGATGTTTATGGAGTAACATATAACGTTTTATTAGCTGTTCTAATAATTGTGTTTACTTATTTCTACACTGCGATTATGATTAATCCAGGTAAAATAGCGGATGATTTAAAGAGAAGCGGTGGATTTATACCTGGCGTTAAGCCCGGAGAAGAAACTGCTGAATACATTGATTCCCTAGTTTCTAGAATAACATTCCCAGGTTCATTGTTTTTAGCAGCAATTGCAATCTTGCCTTCAATGGCAAAGTTGGCTGGTGTGAATGATGCATTTGCGATGTTCTTCGGAGGCACATCCTTGCTAATCATGGTTGGGGTAGTTTTGGACACATTACAGCAAATTGAATCTTACTTGTTAAATCGTCATATGGATGGTTTGATGGAAGGT
>CAISOQ010000342.1 GCA_903887095.1 uncultured Flavobacteriia bacterium | reverse complement strand
TACTCCAGCCGCAGGATTTGTTAATCCAATGGGCGCATTTTTCATCGGACTAATCTCAGGCGTTTTATGTTTCCTTGCAAAGAGGCGTTGACGAGAAAACGGCTGCTGAAATTAAAAAATTGGCCTTACAGCAGAAGCAAGAATGCAAAGACTATACCGCTAAAAATGGTGAAGAATTAAAGCAATTGCAAAAAGCGTGTGACAACTAGTTTTTAGTGCGCAAAAACGCAATCCAATGATTCACAAAATGCGCGAATCGCGTATTGCAGATCTTCTGGCTTGTGCGCTGCTGAAACAAATCCTACCTCATATCCACTAGGCCCAAGATAAACGCTTCGGTTAAGTAGTTCCCGATGAATGATTTTAAAGGATGTCATATCTGGATTGATTTGCTCTGCTTGCTGTATTCTTTTCTTTCCATCGAATGACAACCAAAAAATAGAACCGATTGTCACCAATTCAAAATTGTATTTTTTAGCTACTGCATAAGCATTGATCTCATGAACAAAATGTGCGGTAGTTGCTTCTAGAGTCTTGTAAAATTCTGGCTTGACGCATTCAGACAATTGAGCGATACCCGCAGCCATTGCGACAGGATTACCCGAAAGTGTCCCGGCTTGATATACTGGTCCATCTGGCGATACACATGCCATAATTTCTTTCTTTGCACCATAGGCTCCAACAGGAAGTCCACCACCAATTATTTTTCCGTAAGTGACGATGTCTGGCGTAATTCCATAATATTCCGCGGCCCCTGAAAATGCAACTCTGAAACCTGAAATGACTTCGTCGAAAAACAATAAAATTTCGTTTTCAGTGCAGATTTCGCGCAATGCCATTAAAAAACTTTTGTCCTGTAATAGCAGTCCATTGTTGGCAGGTATTGGCTCTATGATTGCACAAGCAATTTCACCCGCATAATCGACAATGCATTTTTTCAAAGCTTCAATATCATTCAATGGCAAAACCAGCGTGTCTTTCGCTACGTTTTCAGGAACACCCGCGCTTGAAGATTCTCCAAAAGTGACAAGTCCACTGCCTGCCTTAACTAAAAGTGCATCGGAATGACCGTGGTAGCAACCTTCAAACTTGATAATTTTTGTTTTTCCTGTGTAACCTCTTGCCAAGCGCAGCGCAGACATCACCGCTTCGGTTCCAGAACTTGTAAACCGTAACTTATCGATATATGGATTTCTGGAGAGAATTAATTCAGCCAATTCATTTTCAAGTCGTGTTGGAGCACCGAAACTTGCACCATTTTGCATGGTAGCGACAACTTTTTCATAAATTGAAGGATGATTGTGGCCCAAAATAAGCGGCCCCCAACTGCAACAGAAATCGATGAACTCATTGTCGTCCTCGTCCCAAATACGACAACCATCTCCTTTTTTAATAAAGAGTGGTGAACCTTCTACCGATTTAAATGCTCGAACGGGAGAGTTTACTCCTCCTGGAAAATATGTTTTTGATACATTGAAAAGTTCTTCTGACTTTTTTCTGCTGATTTCTTTCTTCGTTTCCATGTAAATCATTGAATGCTTGAGCGCAAAATTAATTTTAAATAATGGGTGAAATTATCTTTGTAACAATTTTAAAGTCGAAAGGTTGATTTCTTTGAGTGTAGTTTTATAAAAATGAATAGATTTAGGGAGTGAATCAAGATTCGATATATTCCAAACTACACGATGCGTGGGAAAATCGCCGAAAAGATTTACGTGGATCCTTTCAGATAGCCAACGATCAAATTCCCTCCTTTAAGAAAAAGAATGATGAAAAGGGAATGGCTGAATGCCACAAAATCTTGAGTTATTGCTATTGGCGTTTCTCTGATTATTCTATGGCTATGGATCACGCTTTGAGAGCGTTGCGATTCTTTAAAATATTGAAAGATTTAAAGGGAGAAGCAGATTCATTGAATAATCTTGGAGCTGTGTATATGTTTCAAAAAGACAATGAAAAGCGTCTTGACTGTAACATGAAATGTTTAGTGATTCGTCAAAAGCTTGGTGATGCTAGTGACATTTCAGGATCTATGAATAATATCGGAGAAACGTTCTTGGACCTGAAAGATTATGACTCTGCCAAAAAGTGGTTCATAGAATGTTTGGAGCTCGAAAATGCAGGAGAAGATTCTGTTGCTTGGGCCCTGCATAATTTGGGTAAACTTTATCTTCTAGAAGAAAATTATTCAAAATCAGAAGAGTCATTTCTTGAGAGTTTGGAAATTTCAGAACGTAACTCCTACTTTGTTTTAACGACTGAAACGTTGCTCCGATTAGGGGAGTTCTACAAAGAGAGAGGCGATAACCTGAGATCTATGAATTTTGCAGATAGGGCTGTTGAGCTTTCGAAGAAGACCGGCTCTCGTGAGGATGAAAATGCTGCACAGCTTTTGATGGCTCAAATGAAAGAACTACTGGGAGATTATATTGGTGCCCTCGCACATTACAAAGAATCGCATCGTTTGTATTCGGAGATTCATAATCAAACAAATATTCAAGCGATTAAAGATATTCAGTTTCAACACCAACTTGAAAAAATCAGACAAAAGGCGGAGGAAGCTGAATTGGAAAAAATTCGAACCATAGAACTTCAGAAGGCTTATGATCAAATCCGCCACCAAAGTCGATTGCTGGAGGAACGAAACAATGAAATAATGGAAAGCATCCGATATGCTAAACGAATTCAAGAGGCAGTGTTGGTTGAGAAAAAACATGTTAGTAGTCACTTGCCGGAGCATTTCATTTATTTTCGACCGAAAGATATTGTATCAGGGGATTTCTATTGGGCTCAAGAAAAAGAAGGTTTTCTATATATCGCAGCAGCTGATTGCACCGGGCATGGCGTTCCTGGTGGATTTTTGACGATGCTTGGAATAGCATTTTTAAATGAGATCCTTTCACAGAAAAGCCTTCTCACACCAGCTCAAATTTTGGGGGAGCTCCGCGATAAGTTTATCAAAGAACTTCGACTTCAGGATAGTTCAAACGATGGAATGGATATCTCTTTGGTGAGATTGGAGTACCATCAAGAGAATGAAAGCAATGAGCTTTTATGGGCGGGAGCAAATAACCCACTTTGGGTCGTGAGCAATGAGGGTAAAAAATTCATAGAACTCAAAGCAGACAAACAACCAATAGGTAAAAGCGATGTCCAAAAACCATTTACAGATACTTCACTTCAATTAAGAAAAGGAGACTTGGTTTATCTTTTTTCGGATGGGTATCACGACCAGTTTGGCGGCGAAAATGGCAAAAAACTTAAAAAATCTGGTTTTAAAGAATTGATATTATCGCTATCCAAACTTTCAATCAATGAACAAAACAAATCGTTGGACCAGCATTATGAAAACTGGAAAGGGAATACTGATCAGGTAGATGATATTTGCGTAATAGGATTGCGAATTTAGTGCATCACTCAAAAGACCTTATCTAAAAAGGCATTAGAATCCTTATCTTTGCAACTTGATTTTTGACAGTCTACACAAAATAAGGAGTTAACATGCATCAATTTGAAAATAATAGTGACTTCGCCCGCCAATTAGACGAGCAAGACCCACTAAAAAACTTTAGAGACAAGTTTTATTTCCCAACATTCCACGAAAAAACTGTTCGATATTTCACAGGAAATTCACTGGGCCTTCAACCGAAAACTGTTGCTTCATATATTCAGCAAGAACTGGAGGACTGGCAAAAATATGGAGTAGAAGGACACTTTATGGCAAAGCGACCATGGTTTTCTTACCATGAAAATTTGACTGAAAAAGTTGCTAAAATAGTTGGGGCTAAACCTATAGAAGTAGTTGTCACACACTCATTGACTACGAATCTTCACCTCTTAATGGTTTCTTTTTACAGGCCTCAAGGTAAAAGAACTAAAATTTTGTGCGAAGCAAAGGCGTTTCCGAGCGATCAATATGCATTGGAATCACAGGTAAAGTTTCATGGATTGAATCTAGCCGAACATCTTGTTGAGGTGGGACCACGAGCAGGAGAACAATTGATCCGTGAAGAAGATATCCTTTCTAAGATTGAAGAATTAGGAGATGAATTGGCGTTAGTCATGATTGGAGGTGTGAATTATTACACAGGACAATTATTTGATATGGCAGCCATCACAAAAGCAGGTCATTCGGTTGGCGCTATTGTTGGGTTTGACTTGGCACACGCCGCAGGAAATATCAATTTGCAATTACATGAGTGGGGATTAGACTTTGCAGCGTGGTGTAGTTATAAATACCTTAATTCTTCTCCGGGTGGGGTGAGTGGAATGTTTGTGCATGAAAGACATGCTAATAAGCCCGAATTGCCTCGTTTTGCTGGATGGTGGGGACATGATAAGTCGAGCCGATTTATGATGGAGCCTGGATTTAAACCCATGCAGGGAGCTGAAGGATGGCAATTGAGTAATGCCCCCGTTTTGGGAATGGCAGCACACTTGGCTTCTGTTGAAATTTTTGAGGAGGCAGGTATGGATCGTATCGGAGAAAAGCGAGATTTAATGACGGCTTTTCTTGAATTTGTAATCGATGACATTTCTGAGCGAAACAAAGATCGCGTCTCTTTTGAATTAATTACACCCCGTGATAAAACAAAACGGGGAGCTCAATTGTCAATAATGGCAAAAGGGCAAGGTAAAGCATTGTTTGACGCGCTTTCTGCTGAAGGAGTAGTAGCAGATTGGCGTGAGCCAAATGTTATCAGAGTTGCACCGGCGCCACTTTATAATTCTTTCGAGGATTGTTATTGGTTCGGGCAATTATTGGAAAAAGCAATACAATAATTTTGAGCCCCAGTTTTTAAAAATTTTGATAAAATGGAAGAAGGTAAAAATGTAATCATTGTTGGTGCTGGATTAGCAGGTTCTCTTTGGGCTGTATACTTGTCTAAGGCAGGATATAACGTCACTATCTATGAGCGAAGATCAGATATGCGGTTGGTCAAATTATCCGCTGGAAAATCAATTAATCTTGCGCTCTCAAATCGAGGATGGAAAGCATTGGATGCGGTTGGGGTTGGTGATGAAATCAGAAAGATTGCGATTCCAATGTATGGCAGAATGATGCACGACACGAAGGGAAACCTAACTTACCAGGCATACGGAAAAGAAAATCAGGCAATTTACTCAGTTTCTAGAGGAGAAATCAATGCTAGAATGATGGATATTGCTGAAAATCATGGCAATGCAACTATTCATTTCAGTCATGATTGTAAGCGCGTTGACCTGCAAAATGGAATTGTTTATTTGACAAATACAATTACTGGAGAGTCTATTGAGGCAAAAGCTGATCTGGTTTTTGCTGCGGACGGCGCTTTTTCAGCTGTGCGATATAATTCAATGCAAAAGCTTGATAGATTTAATTTCAGTCAGAATTTTATTGCAGATGGTTACCGTGAAATTTTGCTTCCAGCGAATGAAGATGGAACGCATAAACTAGAAAAAAATGCGCTGCATATCTGGCCAAGAGGTCGATTTATGCTAATAGGGCTTGCAAATGAAGACGGTTCATTCACCTGCACTTTGTTTATGCCGCATGAAGGAGATAGAAATGCATTCGACAAATTAACATCTAAAGAAGCCGTTAATAAATTCTTTGAAGAAACCTTCCCGGATTTTTATGCAATGCTTCCAAATATTGCAGATTCATGGTCGGATCATCCATTGTCATCATTATCAATTATAAGGTGCTTTCCATGGACAAGCGGTAAAGTTGCCTTACTAGGTGATGCAGCGCATGCGACTGTGCCTTTCTTTGGTCAAGGAATGAATGCAAGTTTCGAAGACTGTACCGTTTTATCCGAGTTGATGAAAAAACACAACGAAGATTGGGAAGCAATTTTTGCTGAATACAACATTGTGAGAAAACCAGATGGTGATGCGTTGCAAGATTTATCCGTTGACAATTACTATGAGATGCGAGATCATGTTGGAAATCCCGACTTTTTGCTGAGAAAAAAAATTGAAGCGAAATTCAGTGCAATTCATCCGGAGAAATGGATGACGTTGTATTCTCAAGTGTCTTTTAGTGAAATTCGTTACAGTGAAGCCTATAAGCATGGTCAATTGCAAAATCGCATCATGGATGAGGTGATGGAGATGCCTGACATAGAACAAAAATGGGACTCTGAGGAGGTGATGGATAAAATTCTTTCTCTTTGTAACTGATTCGCTTTTTTGTATTTTAGAAGAATGAGAAATACCCTATTAGTAATTGCGTGCCTTTTATCTTGGTTTTCCTTTTCTCAAAAGGATTTAACCCCTGGTGGCCGTCGTGGTTCATATTTCGGAAAAGCGGACTATAAAGATTATCGCTTCTTTGGAATGCAGTTTTCGTTTGGTCCAACCTTCATGAAAACGCGCATGAATAATCCAGTAATCAGCACAACCGATGCAACAGGTAGACCATTGGATTACACAATCGATCCCTCAGGAAAAATTGGATTCTTTGCTGAAGTAGGTTTGGCACATTTTACACAACGTAGGTCAGCGTTGGCTAAAAAAATGAACAAAGTGTTTATTTCTTATTATGACTATGGAATTGGCTTTAAGATGCTGAGCGGCAAAGAACAGACAACGATTAATTATTACAACCTGAATGGCACACTGGTTTCCTCGGCATCAGGAAATGGCTCATTTCAAAACGGATACGTATACGGTCGCTTCTCTGTTCACAAGAACTTTTACATCGGTAAAAAATACTTTTTAGACAATGGTTTAGGCGTTAACCTCGATTATAGAGTATTGGACGGAAATAAAAATTATGACGGAGCAACCATTGGACCTAAAGCTTTTCACAATCCCCTTGTCGCCCAAATGAATTATGACCTTGGATTCGGCATAAAATTGAGTAGAAGAAGTTTTTTGATTCCAGGCGTCAATTTGCCAATTCTTGGATTTTATGAATGGAGGGGAGGCTGTGCGGCATTGAAATGGTTCGATTCAAATTACTTGCCGATCATGGCTAAAGTAAAACTGATTTATTTGTTCGAAAAGAAATCCAAAGGTTGCTCGACACCGGGAACGGAGGATGATCGAAAACGAAATAATGAGTTCTTACAAAATAATTAAACCTATTTCATGAAAAAGATCTTTCATTTAAGCTCGTGTGATACGAACAGACGGATTATAAAAGAACTTGAAATCGGCGACGATGTGGAATTACAAGACATTAAAGTTGAGAACATCGATGCCCAAACGTTGGATTGGTTAAAAGAAAAAGTAGGCTCATACGAAGCACTTTTTTCTAAAAAGGCAATGAAATTCAGAGGGTTGGGTTTACACGAAATGCAGCTGACGGAGAATGATTACAGAAATTATTTGTTGCAAGAATATACCTTTTTAAAGCGCCCATTTATGATCAATGAGGGGCAGGTTTTTATTGGAAATTCAAAAAACGAAATAGCAGCGGCTAAAGATTCCTTTTCAAAATAATTGAGTGTGGGATTTTTCAGAAAAGAGTACTCGGCACATCTTGCACTTTTCATGGTTAATACTCTTTACGGAGCCAATCACGTTTTGGCAAAGGGAGTTATGCCTCAGTTTTTGACACCTAACGTGTTTATTCTTTTTCGAATTTTAGGTGCTACAATCCTCTTCTGGCTCGTCAAGTCATTTTATGTCAAAGAGAAAATTGATAAAAAAGATTTGTTGATGATGGCTGTTTGTGCTGTTTTTGGGGTTGCTGTCAATCAGTTATTTTTTTTCCATGGATTGAACCTTTCATCGGCGATTAACTCAGGCATTTTTATGTCTATCAATCCGATTTTAGTCACCATTCTTTCACTCTTTATTTTGAAGGATAAAGTTACGTTGGTACGCGCCTTTGGAATAGTGTTAGGTACAACGGCGACAATTCTTTTAACGCTTACAGCTGGAACAGGTAAAGGCGATTCAGTGTTGGGCGACACGTTTCTTTTTATCAATGCGGTGAGTTACGCAATCTATCTTGTAATGGCAAAACCATTGATGCGCAAGTACAGTCCGCTAACCGTGATTACCTGGGTATTTACTTTCGGATTGCTCTTTGTACTTGTTTTCCCACCAACACTGCTAGATCTGAGCAACACAAACTTTTCTGTTATTCCTTCTCATGTTTGGTACAAGATAATTTATGTGATTATTGGTGTAACATTTTTCACCTATTTATTGACCATGTATGGCTTGAAATACCTTTCTCCTACAGTATCGAGTTCATACATTTATTTTCAGCCAATTTTAGTAATGGCATTTGCTTATTTGTTTTTAAATATGGGAATCGCTGAAGATTATACACAAACAATTACCTGGGAAAAAACGGGATATATGTTGTCCATCTTTTTGGCCGTCTACCTTACATCTCAAGGAACGATCTTGAAAAGAGCTTAAAGTAAACGAAGCACAGATTCTAGATCCAAAACAGTGAAAAAGGAATTTTTATCTCCACTCAAAAACAGTTTACTGGTGTTCTTTTTAGGCCGTTCAAAAGCATAAAATTCGTTCAGCATTGTTAAATAGTTCTCATCTTTTTCACAAAAATGACCTAAAAAAGCTTTGGAAGGTCCAGAGGTGTCATGACAAGATATTTTCGAGAATTTTTTTCCCGGCAAGAACAGCAGATGATCCTCCATTTCCAAGTTAAAAGTAGTCGTTTTGCCTTTTTTCAAAAGGAATGAAAATACCTCAGCAGCATTTTCTTCTTTAAAAACGCAAATCAACACATCGTAAGCTGAACCATTTTCAACGAATAAAGAGTGTGAAGCATCCCTTTTGTTTAATGGCTTTATATTTTCGTAAAAAAGACTTTTATCGTTTAAAAATTTCGAGCAACTATCTTTTATTTGCGAGTTTCCATTATCAAGCCATAAATCTTTATAAATTGAGGCCATTTTTTTGTTTTTGAGACCAGCGATTATATTCACACGTGTATCTGAAAAATCAGTAAGGTCTTCTCTGGAAACGCGGTTTTTTTCTTGTATTTGATGCAGCAGAGAATCAATTTTTTTGCGTTCATCAGGGGTGAATTGTTCGAATGACGTCTTTCGCTCGAGCAGTTCGTTTTCAGATGAATATTGTTGACTTAGTGGCATGAAATACCAAATAGAAACAGAGACAATTGATAGTATAAAAAACCCAAGTATTATTTTCGTTGAAAGGGCCTTGTTATAGTTCTTTATCGAACGATTTATGGAGTTGTCGATAGTGCTTTTATGGATCGATTTTAATTGCAGTAAGTGTTCATCACGCAAGCCCGTTTTCTCTAACATTCGAATAACCCAAAGTAAGGTTTTCCGTTCGCAAAGTGGGTGCTTTACCAATGTCAAAAGTAATTCTGAATATTCAATTTTTAAGGCATAATTAGCTTGCTCAATATGGTAAAACAATTGCACCGCTTCATCATTGCAAAGTTGAAGTAATGTAGACTCAAATGTATCCGCATCTGTCTCTTCAATAAAATGGCGCATCACTTCCCTTTGTTCTTCTAAAAAATTTCCTACTATCGAAAGTTCAATTAAATTGCGAGTCCCCGCGTCTAACAAACAAAAGTAGGAGGCCATAATAGCCTTCTCTTCAAGTGTTGAATTTTTATTAGCGAGAATAACCTTTTCTAAAAAGGAAGAAATAAAGCTTTGAAAAGCACTGAAAAGTGTGTGCTGTTGCCATTTTAATTTATCGGAAAATGAAAATTTTGGGAGACTGCCGAGAAGAAACTTTTCGAGGTCTGGGACTTCGGCAACCCAATTAAGATAGATCCAATTTTCTGGGGTTAATTGCAGGAAAAATAAAAAGACATCCTTTTGGGCAATCGTTTTGCCTTCGACATCAATTTGAAAGGGTGCGGAAAAAAAGTAATCTTCTGTAATTTCGACTTCTTTGCTTCTAAAAAATACAGCAACTTCCGGAAAATACTGGTCGAATATATATTTTGGAATATACTGCATAAGTTGCTCCAAGAGAAGTTAGTAAGACTGCGTTTACAGAAAAACTCTTTTATTTCAAAAGCGTTGAAATAGCTTTTTGAAATTCGTTGTCTTCTTGATTAACAATCTTGTAGTAAGCATTTTCCAACCACAATTGTCGGGCAATTTCAGCTTTTAGTGTTTTGGCAATCAGGCTTTTACTGTGATTCAATTCAGATTTAACGATTTGAATTTTCATTTCTTTTTGCGCAAATACTGCGAATCGTTGAATTAAATCATCGGTTACATTGAAAGTGCGCTCAAATTCTTCAGCTGTTTTCCATTTGGTGCGTTTGTCACTTACGTAGTCAAATGCAAAGCCATTGAATGACTGCGAAAACCGTAAATCTGTATAATATAAACTTGTGCCTGATGAATCGAAAGGCACAAAAACATCGGGCATTATTCCACCACCTCCATAAACGATTTTACCTTTTGGCGTTTTGTATTTTAACGAATCAACAAATAAACTGCTATCAGGACGGTAAAGTTCACCATTGTCGTAACGGTCAATTTGATCGGCCATGTATTCTTCATACCCTTTATCATAGGATTTTTGAATACAGCGTCCAGTTGGAGTGTAATAGCGAGCAATAGTTAATCGTAAATCGCTACCGTCGCGCAAACGGACATCCTCTTGCACTAAACCTTTTCCAAAAGATCGTCTGCCGATAATTGAACCGCGGTCGTTATCTTGTATCGCTCCTGCTACAATTTCACTTGCTGATGCCGAATTAGAGTTAATCAAGATCGCAACTTTCGTTTTTTCAAGATTTCCTTTTGATGTGGCTCTATACGTATAGCTGCCAGTATGTTCGCCCTTTGTTTTAACAATAGGAATTCCTTTACCTAAAAACTCATCAGCAATTTCAATCGCAGATTGCAGCACGCCCCCTCCATTATTTCTCAAGTCGAGCACCAAACTTTTCATACCTTGCTCAACTAGCCAAGAACTTGCTTTGCGAAACTCATCCGATGTAGTAACTGAAAACTCATCAATCTTTATGTAACCAACTTTTTTATTGACCATGTAAACACTTACGACCGATTCAATCGGAATCATGCCGCGTACAATGCGTTTATTAATGATTTTTTTATTGCGAAGAAGTCGCACACTCACCGTTGTGTTCTCTCTGCCCTTTAATAAGGACATTACTTTTTCGTTGGAGATCTTTTTTCCTGCGACTTTTGTTCCATCAACTTGAATGATTTTGTCTCCCGATTGCACACCAGCGCGTTGCGAAGGAGAACCGGGAATTACGTTCGTAACACAAATGGTATCCCGTAAAATCATAAAGCGCACTCCGACTCCACCAAATTGACCTTGAATGGATTCATTTACAGATTGAAGGTCTTTTGCAGAAATGTAATTGCTGTGTGGATCAAGTTTATGGAGCATGTCGGAAATGGTTTGCTCGAAAAGAGCGTCGCCATTCAGCGTATCAACATACTTTTCATTTAGTACATTGATAATGTCCTGCATTTTTTGGTATTTTTCCTGTCCCGATGTGCCAGAAAAAGCTGATTCAGTTGGACTAAAGCTGTGACCTATCCACAATCCAACAGCCAGAAAGCCAGACAATAAAAGAGGAACTAAATATTGATTTTTTGATTTAAACATCTTCTTCAAGGCTTTCAATTTGTAAAACAGCTACACCGGCATTTTTTAAAAAATCAATTCCTTCAGTATCCTTGTAAGAATTTTTAAAAACGACTCGATTAATACCCGCTTGAAGGACAAGTTTACTGCAATCCTTGCACGGAGAGAGCGTAAGGTATAAAGTGGCCCCTTTGCAGTTATTCGTTGATTTCGCAACCTTTAAAATTGCATTTGCCTCCGCATGAAGCACATACCAATGGGTGTCGCCGTCCTCATTTTCACAACAATTATCAAATCCAGCAGGTGTACCATTGTAACCATCAGAAATAATCATTGCATCTTTTACGATAATTGCACCAACCTTTTTCCTTTGACAATGAGACAGATTTGACCAAGACTCAGCCATGCGCAAATAAGCCTTGTCATAACGGAGTTGTTTTAAATGTTCTTTTCCTTCCATAACTATCATTCAAAGGTAGTTATTTTTCATTGGTGAAACGATAGCCAACGGCCCTAACAGAGTGAAAATAAATAGGGTTCTTAGGGTCGTTTTCAAAAAGTTTTCGAAAACTAAGAATGTAATTATCGATGGTTCGCGTTGTTGGAAATTGATCCTTTCCCCAAACTTTGTCAAGAATTTCATCACGAGAAACAACCATTCCTTCTTTTTCAGAAAAGAGCCGAAGCAATTCAATTTCTTTCTTTGAAAGCATCATTGTGGACCCAGTTACTTTGTCATTTACAATAAAAGTTTCAAAATTCACCACCTTACTCCCGATGTGTATTTCTTCTTGCAAAGCTTTGCGTGAAAGAGCAGATCGTTCTGTCAGGATCCGGACCCTTAGTAGTAATTCCTCCAAATCGAAGGGCTTGCTTAAATAATCATTTCCACCCAATTTTAATCCTGCTATTCGATCTTCGGTTGTTCCTTTCGCGGAAAGAAAAAGCACAGGAACGTCTGAATATTTTCTTATTTGATTACAAATATCTAGTCCACTCACCTCTGGCAGCATGACATCCAAAATTATCAAAGCATAATCATCAAATTCAGGTGCCTTTTGAAATGCCTCTCGACCATTGTGAATGAGTGTTGTTTCATATCCCTCTATCTCCAGATTGATCTGTATCAACTCCGCAATACTCTTTTCGTCTTCAACCACACAGACCTTTAACATGTCAAATGAATTTTTTGGAATGAAGTATAAAACTATCAAAAATTAAAAAATCAAGACGCACCGGATTTCAATCCTTTATACTTCTTTAACTATTGCTGTTCATAAACCATGAAATTTTTAACTGTTTAGCTCAATTCAAACTCTTTTTTTAGACTAATTTTGTACTTCCTTTTTCCATACCATTATGAGTTCAAACAAAAAGATCAAAGCAGCATTAATTTCCGTATTTGATAAAACAGGATTAGCCCCAATTGTAGAGGAGCTTCACAGAAATCAAGTAACAATTTATTCCACTGGCGGCACTCAAAACTTCATCGAAGAAATGAATATTCCAGTTGAACGAGTTGAAGATCTTACTTCTTATCCTTCGATACTTGGTGGTCGCGTAAAAACATTGCATCCGAAAGTGTTTGGTGGAATTTTGAACAGAAGAGATCTTTCAGAAGATCAAGCGCAAATTGCTGAATTCGAAATACCTGAAATTGATTTGGTTATTGTGGATCTGTATCCGTTTGAAGCAACGGTAGCCTCTGGTGCTGACCATAAAGCGATTATTGAAAAAATTGATATCGGGGGCATTTCATTGATACGTGCTGCAGCGAAAAATTACAATGATGTAGTCATACTTCCTTCTCAGGGACAATATGCACCATTTTTGGAAATCATTCAAGCTCAAAACGGTGAAACAACATTAGAACAACGGGAGTCTTTTGCTCGAGATGCTTTCAATGTTTCATCGCATTACGACACACAAATTTTCAAGTATTTTGACAAAGGAGAAAGCGACCTGTTCAAGGAGAGCATTCAAAATTCGCAAGTGTTACGTTATGGAGAAAACCCTCATCAAAAGGGAATCTTCCATGGAAACTTAGACGACATTTTCAACAAATTACATGGTAAAGAATTGTCGTACAATAACTTGTTGGATGTTGATGCAGCCGTCGCATTAATGGCAGAGTTTAAAAATGACGATCCAACGTTTGCAATTTTAAAACACAACAACGCTTGTGGGATAGCTACTCGTCCAACAACAAAAGAGGCCTATGAAGCCGCTTTGGCAGGAGATCCAGTAAGTGCATTTGGTGGAATATTAATTTCGAATCGCTTAATTGATGAGTCAACAGCCTCATTGGTTAATGATTTATTCTGTGAGGTGATCATAGCGCCAGGATACGATCAAAAGGCACTTGAATTGTTAATGTCAAAAAAGAACCGAATAATACTAGTTCAGAAGGAGTTAACTTTGCCAACACGTCAATTCAGAACAATACTGAATGGCGTGCTTGAGCAAGACAAGGATTTGTTGGCTGAAACAAAAGATAATTTGGAACCAAGAACCACCAAAACACCAACTTCAGAAGAAATAGAAGACCTTGTGTTTGCTAATAAACTTGTAAAGCACACAAAGTCAAACACAATTGTTTTGGCAAAAGGCAGGCAATTACTTGCAAGTGGCACAGGACAAACATCTCGCGTTGATGCACTTCGCCAAGCAATCCATAAAGCACAATCGTTTAACTTTGATTTGAAGGGTGCGGTTATGGCTTCGGATGCCTTTTTTCCGTTTCCTGATTGCGTTGAAATTGCAGATAAAGCAGGGATTACGGCAGTAATTCAACCAGGTGGGTCAATAAAAGATGAGTTATCAATTGACTACTGCAATTCAAATGGTTTGGCAATGGTGTTTACAGGCAATAGACACTTCAAACATTAAAAGAATTTTTTTGATTAAAAATTGAAACAAAAAACCGAATTTTACGAAAACAACCAAGATTATTAAAAAGCACTTTAAAAAGGCGGAGGACAAAAAATGGGTTTATTTAGCTTTTTAACGCAGGAAATTGCAATCGACCTTGGAACGGCGAACACACTTATTATCATGAATGATAAAGTAGTTGTGGATGAGCCATCAATCGTAGCAAAAGACATACAAACCGGAAAAGTAGTTGCCATAGGAAAAAAGGCACAACAAATGCACGGTAAAACACACAAGCTGATAGAGACTGTCCGCCCATTGAAAGATGGTGTAATTGCAGATTTCCAGAGCGCAGAGCAAATGATTCGTGGAATGATCAAGATGATCAATCCGGGAAGAAGCCTTTTTAATCCAACGCTTAGAATGGTTATTTGTATTCCTTCAGGGATTACTGAGGTTGAAAAACGTGCGGTTCGTGACTCGGCAGAACATGCTGGAGCAAAAGAAGTATACCTTATTCATGAACCAATGGCCGCTGCAATCGGTATCGGTATTGATGTCGAGGAACCAATGGGCAACATGATCATTGATATCGGTGGTGGTACTTCTGAGATCGCAGTCATTGCGCTTGGCGGTATTGTTTGTGATAAATCAATTCGAATTGCTGGTGATGATTTCACCAATGACATAGAAGAATACATGCGACGCCAACACAATATTCTTGTGGGAGAGCGAACAGCTGAACAAATTAAAATTGAAGTGGGTGCAGCACTTCCTGAGTTGGACTTTCCACCTGAGGATTTTGCAGTGCGTGGGCGAGACTTAATGACAGGTATTCCAAAAGAAATTGTTATTACCTACTCTGAAGTTGCACATGCTCTGGATAAAACAATTTCAAAGATTGAAGAGGCGATTCTTAGCGCATTGGAAATGACACCTCCAGAGTTGTCAGCAGACATTTATAAGACCGGAATTTACCTTGCCGGTGGAGGTTCTATGTTGCGTGGTTTGGATAAGCGAATTTCCGCTAAAACCAAGCTTCCTGTGCACATTGCAGAAGATCCGCTTAGAGCAGTAGCAAGAGGCACAAGTATAGCCTTGAAAAACATCGAACGATTCCAGTTCCTTATTAGAGATTAATTTGAAAGTCCCGCCATAATTTGAGCGGGATTTTTTATCTTTGTACATGCGAAATCTGATAGCCTTTTTTAGGCGTTTCCGAGTTTTCCTTGTCTTTGTTGTATTGCAAATTTTTGCACTGTCCGCCTATTTTACTTTTTTAAACTTTCCGAGATCACAATATTTAACCAGCGCATCGACTGTTTCTGGTGCAATTCTTACGGTTAGAAATGATGTCACCAAGCACTTTAATTTAAGCAAGAACAATGATAAATTACAACAGGAGAATAGTTGGTTAAGACAGCATTTACCACAGAGTTTTCAGCGTTTGCGCAATCGCACCTATGAAATCGATGACACATTGTTTCATCAACAATACCTTTATATTCCAGCTACAGTGATTAATTCAACTGTGACTAAAATGAACAACTATTTCACCCTGAACATTGGATACCGACAAGGAATCAAACGTGGAATGGGTGTGTTTTCTGACAAAGGCATCGTAGGAATCATTCACAATACAAGTGAACATTTCTCTGTTGTCAAGTCTGTGCTCACAGAAAACATCAATATCGATGTAATGATTGAGCCCATTGGTTTGTTTGGGTTGTTGAAGTGGGACGGAAGAGACCCTCGAAGAGGTTCAATTACTGGTATATCGAATGATTTAAAGATCAAAAAATGGTCGAAAGTTGTAACCCGCGGAGGATCCGGAATTTTTCCACGAGGTTTAATGGTCGGACATATAGAAAAATTGAATCCTGTGGAAGGCAAACCCCTTTGGGATGTTGTAATGCGCTATTCTGAAGATTACCGTTCATTGCAACGCGTATATGTGATTAAAAATTTAATGCAAGCTGAACAGGATACGCTTGAAGCCAACATTCCTGAAGACAAAGAAGAATGAACGACATAATTAAACATAGTATTCGTTTTGTTGCAATTGTAATTATACAGGCCTACATCCTTAATCAATTGGAGATAGGTTTTGGTATTCAGTTGATGGTGTATCCGTTATTTATTCTTTTATTGCCATTTGAAATAGGGCTCATCTACTTAATGCTCATCGCTTTTGGAATGGGAATTTTAATTGATGCAGTTTCAAACACATATGGTTTGCACACCTCCTCACTTGTGCTCTTTGCTTATTTACGCCCTGTCATTATGAAGGTTTTCTCTCCCAGAGATGGTTACGAAAAACAGAGAGAAGGGAATATTTATGAGATGGGTTCGCGTTGGTTTTTATATGTTTTTGGCAGTTTGTTGGCAATTCATCATTTCTGGTTTTTTTTACTAGAAATATTCCGAATAGATGATTTCTTTTTTATCCTTCAAAAAACGATCTTAAGTCTCCCACTTTCTTATTTATTGTGTTATTTGCTGCAAGCATTGTTCGTCACTAAGCCAAAGGAACGATGAATTTCGATACAAGGAAATATGTGTTAATCACCTTTATCGTTCTTGTGGGGGTTATTTACACCCTCCGGCTTTTTTACATGCAAGTTATCGATGATAGCTGGACTTTGAGAGCGCAAGAAATTGCAGAGAAAAGAAAGGAAATTACGCCCCCAAGAGGTGTACTTTTTGACCGAAATGGAAAAAAAATAGTTGCTAATAGAACTTATTACAACCTCATGGTGGTCGAGGCCAACATGAAAAATTTTGATACTTCGGAATTTGCTGAATTAATTGGTTGGACAAATCAACAGGTGAGGGAACGATTTGAAGCTATCAGAGAGGGTGAAGGTAAATATTACAATAAACACACAGGAAAAACAACTTCCAATTATCAGAAAATCAGGGCTTATCCGTTCATCAAGGAAATGACATTAGAAGAAGTGGCGCGAATTGCTCCTCATCTCGAGAATTTTCCTGGTTTCTATGAAGAAGTAACGAGCATGAGGAGTTACCCTTTTGCAAATGGAGCAAACATTGTAGGTTATTTATCGGAGGTAAACAGAGAAGAAGTTGAAGAAGATCGCTTCTACAAGCCAGGAAACAATATAGGTCGAGCAGGTATTGAGCGTTTCTATGAGCAAGAATTAAGAGGAAGAAAAGGAATTAAATACATTGTTACGAGTGCGTTGAACAATGCTATTGAATCATATGCTGGAGGTAAATATGACACAACGGCTAAACAAGGCCCGCAATTAACTCTCGGCGTAGATATTATCTTGCAAGCCTATGGTGAGAAGTTGTTAAAAGGGAAACGTGGCTGTATAGTTGCAATTGAACCTTCAACAGGTGAAATCCTTTCATTGGTATCAGCGCCGTCATATGACCCCAACCTATTAATTGGAAAGCGCAATATTTCAACCAACTATTCACAATTGCTATTGGATCCCAGTAAGCCGCTTTATCCGCGACCACTTGCTGCAGAATATCCTCCTGGATCAACATTTAAATTATTGAATTCATTGATAGGATTACAAGAAGGTGTAATAACACCTGAATCAGGTTTTCCTTGTAATAAATCGGTTGTGGGCTGCCATGATCACACAAGCGCTGGAAATTTAGCTGATGCCATTAAGCATTCCTGTAACCCCTACTATTATGCCGTTATGCGCCGCATTATCCAGCAGAATAAAAAGAAAAGTGCATTTGAGGATGCCAACGTTGGCTTGAGTCTTTGGACGAAATATATGCATAGTTTTGGTCTCGGAAAAAAACTCAATACAGATATTACAGGTTTGCGTTCAGGCCTCATACCGGATCCAGCTTATTATGACAAATGGTATGGCCACCACCGATGGGCATTTTCAACAATCAGATCAATTTCTATTGGACAAGGTGAGGTAATGTTAACCCCCTTGCACATGGCAAATGTTGCAGCCACCATTGCAAATCGAGGATGGTACATTACGCCTCATTTTGTAAAATCAATTGGTAAGTCTGGTCCCGCAAAAGAATACAAGTGGCGGCATTATGCTATGGTTGACAAAAAGCATTACAATGTTATCATAGAAGGAATGCGAAGGGTAGTTCACGTTTCGGGAGGTACAGGGAAGAGAGCCAAGCTAAAAGACATTATTGTTTGTGGTAAGACAGGAACTGTTCAAAATCCGCATGGTGATGACCACTCTGTTTTCATTGCTTTTGCGCCCATGTACCAACCGAAAATTGCGATAGTTGTCTTCATTGAAAATGCGAAAGGCGGTGGTGGATTATGGGCAGCACCAACTGCGGGGCTCATGATTGAAAAATATCTTACTCGTAAAGTCATGGAGAAAGACCGTGAAAAAACAATCATGGAGGCACAGTTTACATACAGAGAATGAGACAGGGAGAATCTTTAGTTGCACATTTCGACTGGGTGTTGTTCGCCGTTTATATGGTTCTTTTAATCATGGGGGTTTCTACGGTCTATTCCACCGCTTACAATGAAGATCACCCATTTTTGTTTGACTTTTCCCAGAAATATGGAAAGCAAATGATTTGGTTGGTGGTATCACTGTTCCTCGGACTAATGGTATTTCTTATCGACTCGGATATTTACCGGAAATTCTGCTTACCTATTTATTTTTTCACACTAATCATGCTTGTCATCGTGCTTTTTATGCCACCAGTAAATGGAGCTAGAGCATGGTTAGGTATTGGAAGTTTGGGTATTCAGCCTGCTGAATTTTCAAAAATTGGTACAGGTTTATTGCTTGCACGATTTATTAGTAATGTGAATGTGAAGCAGCAAACAATTCAAACTGTTTTAATTGCCAATGCTATCATTTTGGTGCCGATGGTGCTTATTTTGCTTCAGCCAGATGCCGGAACTTTTGTTGTATTTACATCCTTCCTATTTGTAATGTATCGCGAAGGAATCACTTACGATCCGCTCATTCTTAAAGTAGTGAATATTATCCCAGGCGTGAAATTTAAGCAAACATGGGTGGGTAGTCACTTTATCCCCATTCTGTTTGTAGTGGTGTTTCTTAGCTTGGTAACATTGCTGATGAGTAATGAAAAAATCTCTTTTGACTTTCTGCCCGGTATAATTCTTTCAGGATATTGGAGCGTTATTTTATCGCTGACCATCTTTGCCCTGTTTTTGTCATTTGTTTTCAGGTTCATTGCCTCAAAACGGGATCGAAATAGGGCCTCGTTGATTGTGTTGATAGGATATGTTTTAGCAAGTTTCCTGTCTACTGTAGTTAATTTTGGGTTTCAGGGTTTGGCGGAACACCAGAAAGATAGAATTGAACTTTTCCTTGGATTGAAGGAAGATCCAGATGGTGAGGATTATAACCGAAACAGAGCAATGGCAGCTGTTGGTTCGGGAGGTATGTTTGGCAAAGGCTATAACAATGCGTCGGTGGCAAGTGTTGAGAGTAACCATGTCCCAGAAAGTGAAACTGATTTCATTTTTTGTCCGTTTGCAGAAGAGTGGGGATTTTTTGGAACACTTATTTTGGTGAGTCTTTACATGTTTATGTTATTGAGAATTGTGATGATTGCAGAAAGACAGCGATCAGCATTTAATAGGGTATATGCATACATGGTGGCGATGATTCTTTTTTATCACTTTGCCATTAACATTGGAATGAATATCGGGTTCGCACCTGTAATAGGTATTCCTTTGCCATTTTTTAGTTACGGAGGGTCATCCATGATGTCCTTCTCGATGATGATGTTTATTTTATTGAAACTTGATAGTCAGCGCAGAGATGTACTACAATGACCTTTGATTTTGAAAATGAAAGAATTCTTACTTTTACATTAAAATAGTTCGGTATGAAGGATGTTCGAGGAAATAATATAACATTGCCTGAAGACAAAAAGAAAAAGTACACATACATTTTCTGGTCTTTGGCGATGCTTCCGTTCTTGATAGTAACTTGTCTTTTGCTTTTTCAGTCAGAAGATGATTTGCCTCCTGTGGAAATGCTTGATAATCCGCCAGAATTATTAGCGTCTGTGGTTTATGCTGCGGATGGTGAAACAGAATTGGGAAGGTATTGGAAGGTGAATCGCACGAGCGTAGAGTACAAGGAAATTTCCCCTTATGTAACAGATGCACTGATTTCTACAGAGGACGAGCGTTTTATTGTTCATTCTGGTGTCGATTTTAAAGCGATTGGTAGAGCAGTTGTTAATGTGGGTGGTGCTGGTGGTGCATCGACCATTACACAGCAGTTGGCGAAACTTTTGTTTACGTTGCAGCAGCGTGAACGTGAGGAGTTGGCTCGTGCTATGGGAGAGTCGGTTGGATCAAGTTCCGGAGGGCGAATAGGAAGGATTTTTAGGAGAATCAATGAAAAAGCTCGAGAAAACATCATCGCTACGCGTTTAGAGCAGCGTTTTTCAAAAGAAGAAATTATAACGATGTACCTGAATCAATTTGATTTCTTGTACAACGCTGTTGGTATTGAAAATGCAGCAAAAGTTTACTTTAAGAAAAAACCGATAGATTTAAGTAAGGAGGAAGCAGCGATGCTTGTTGGGATGTGTAAAAACCCTGCATTATTCAATCCTTATACCTATAAAATTAAGAATTACCGATCTAAGCTAGCGAATGAAAAAGGTGTGAAACCGGAAGAGATATCGTTGGAAGAAATCCGCGATAAAAGAGCTTCAGATTCATTGCGTGCGCTTGACAGACGCAATCAAGTTTTGTTTCAATGGTTGAAAAATTCAACTTCAGAAAATGAGGCTTTGCGCAACAAGATTACGGAGGAAGAATACAATGAGTTAAAAGTTAAACCGCTTGTAGTAAACTATCAGGAAGTTGATCACAAACAAGGGATGGCTCCGTATTTCCGTGAAGCAGTTAGAAAAGAACTTTCGGGCATTTTATTAGAAAAAAATTCGGACGGAAACTGGAAATATCATCGCCAAGATGGAACGCCGTATGATATCTATCGTGATGGTTTGAAAATTTACACAACCATTGATGCTAATTTGCAGAAGCATGCTGAAGAAGCAGTAGAAAGGCACTTAAAGGAAAACTTACAATCCGTTTTTGATGACAACAACAGAAGCGTCAGAAACTTCCCTTTTTCAAATGACCTTTCAAATGATGAAGCGGAGTCAATAATGCGAACTGCACGTGTGAATTCTCCAAGGTATGCAGCTCTAAGCGCTACAGGTATGTCCGAAACTGAAATCGCTGCAAATTTCAATTCACCTACACCAATGAAAGTTTTTTCGTGGGATGGTGAGGTAGATACAACGATGACACCGAATGATTCAATTCGTTATTACAAGTCTTTTTTACATGCAGGTTTGATTTCAATTGAGCCGCAAACTGGTTTTGTGAAGGCGTGGGTTGGGGGTGCTAATTTCAGACATTTTGCATTTGACCATGTTCGACAAGGAAAACGACAAGTAGGTTCCACAATTAAACCATTTGTTTATGCAACCGCAATGGCAATGGGTGTTGTGAAGCCGTGCACTGAATTTGCAAATACAGCATATTGTGTTGATTTGCAGGATGCAGATGGAAATGTTGATGGACGCTGGTGTCCAAAAAATGCTGGTGGTTCCGATGCTGGAGTGGTTTCTGCATCAACAGGACTTGCACAATCAATGAACAACATAACTGTTGCCGTAATGGCAAGAATGGGAGGATATGCAGGACCAAAGACCATCTCGAAATTGCTTAAAATGATGGATATTAATCTGACTCCAGATCAAGAGGTGCCATCACTTTGTTTAGGCATTATGGACCTTTCTCTTTATGAACTTGTTGGTGCACAGTGTATTTTTGCCAATAACGGAATCTACAATCGACCAACAACAATTTTGCGGGTGGAAGATAGAAATGGCAATGTAATTTACAATGCTAAATCGTATTCGAAAGAAGTGTTGAATGAAAATGTAGCCTACGAAACGCTTCAGATGATGAAACGAGTTGTAACGCAAGGTACAGCCGGAAGTTTGAGAGGCGGTCAAACATGGGGGAATGTTTTGGCGCCAACAGCTGGAAAAACAGGTACAACACAAAGTAATTCGGATGGATGGTTCGTTGGTTTAACACCTGAACTTGTCACAGGAGTGTGGGTGGGCGCTGAGGATCGTTCAGTTCGATTTAGATCCATGACTTGGGGACAAGGAGCTCGTATGGCGTTGCCAATTTATGGGTATTACATGCAGCAAGTATATAAAGATCCTGTCGTAGCTTTGTCTACAACAGATTTTGATCGACCGGAATCGTATGACGCATCGGAATTTGCTTGTTCTGGCGGAGACATTCTGGCCGTTCCTGAAGTTGAAGAAAATCCATTTGGAATAGAATAATGAATAAGGTAGTTAAAAATGTAGAGGAAGCCCTGAAGGGCATCGAAAGTGGAATGACATTGATGCTGGGCGGTTTTGGCTTGTGCGGAATTCCCGAAAATTCAATCCAGCAATTGGTGATGTTGGGCGTTAAAGATTTGACGTGTATTTCAAACAATGCTGGGGTGGACGATTTTGGTCTTGGGCTGTTACTTCAACAGAAGCAAATCAAGAAAATGATTAGTTCCTATGTGGGAGAAAATGCTGAGTTTGAAAGACAAATGTTGTCAGGTGAATTGATTGTTGATTTGATTCCACAAGGAAGTTTGGCCGAGCGTTGCAGGGCAGGAGGAGCTGGGATTCCGGCATTCTTCACGCCAGCGGGCTACGGAACAGAAGTAGCAGAAGGGAAAGAAGTTCGAATTTTCAATGGAAAACCCCATATTCTTGAGTCGGCACTAACGGCTGATTTTGCTATTGTCAAAGCTTGGAAAGGGGATACGGAAGGAAATTTAGTATTCAAAGCAACGGCACGTAATTTCAATCCGATGATGGCGATGGCGGGTAAAATAACCATTGCTGAAGTTGAGGAATTAGTGCCAGCTGGAGAGCTTGACCCTAATTTTATTCACACACCAGGAATTTTTGTACAACGTATTTTTAAAGGCGAGAAATTCGAAAAACGCATCGAACAGCGAACAGTTAGAAAAAAGAATTAGTTTGAACATTTGAACATTTGAACATTTGAACATTTGAACATTTGAACATTTGAACATTTGAACATTTTTTAAGATAAAATAATGGCATTAGATAAAAACGGAATAGCAAAACGAATCGCACAAGAGTTGCGAGATGGGTGGTATGTGAATCTTGGTATAGGAATTCCAACACTTGTAGCCAACTTTATCCCAGAAGGAATCGAAGTGGAATTTCAATCTGAAAATGGTGTCCTGGGGATGGGTCCGTTTCCTTTTGAAGGAGAAGAAGATGCAGACCTTATCAATGCCGGTAAACAAACAATAACTGTTCGCAATGGCGCTGCATTTTTTGATTCTGCGACATCTTTTGCCATGATTCGTGGACAGCACGTGCAACTAACTGTTTTAGGAGCAATGGAAGTTTCTCAATCGGGAGATATTGCCAACTGGAAAATACCGGGTAAAATGGTAAAAGGAATGGGCGGTGCAATGGACCTTGTAGCATCTGCTGAGAATATTATTGTTGCAATGATGCATACAAATAAAGAGGGCGAATCAAAAATATTGAAAGAATGTACGCTTCCATTGACTGGCGTAGGTTGCGTAAAACGTGTTGTAACAGAATTGGCAGTTTTAGAGATCAAAGACAATAAGTTCCATCTCATTGAAAGAGCTCCAGGTGTAAGTGTCGAAGAAATCGTGGCAAAAACAGAGGGGGATCTCGTGGTCCCTGATGTGGTCCCTGAAATGCAACTTTAACAGATAGGATGGCCTTTACCAAGCTATACAGGCCAATTTTACACGGCATAGCACTCCTTTTTTCAATAGTTTGGTTGCTATTCATGATGCTGCACAACGAAGTTCCTGTTGATGTTGGGGACGGAGTAACGCATTATTTCATTTCAGCTGCCTCCTGGAAAGATCCAATACTTTTTTTACACCATTGGGGAAAGCCCTTTTTTATTCTCTTGTCGTCGCCATTCACACAATTTGGATTTAACGGCGGTGTGGTATTCAATATTCTTGTTTTTTCAGTGTCAATAATTATTGGATTTAAAATTCTGGAACGAAAGAATGTAATCATTTGGCTCCAGTTACTATTTCCTTTGGTCCTACTAAAAGCACATGATGTTGCCGGAACCCTACTAGGCGGATTGACTGAACCATTGTTTAATTTGGCAATACTAGCTGCAATTTATTTTTTAGTAGAGCGCAAATGGCTTTTGTTTGCTCTCTTGGTGTCGTTTATGCCATTCATGCGCAGTGAGGGACAATTGCCAGTAATTCTTGCTGCTACGTTAATTTGTTTCTTTCGACAATTTAAAATACTGCCGTTTTTGTTAACTGGATTTGTACTGTATGGAATTGTTGGGTGGTTCATGTTGAAGGATCCTTTTTGGTACTTTACACACAACCCGTATGACATGGCCAATGCGATTTATGGCAAAGGTCCTTGGTACCATTATTTAACATCTTATAAAAATTACTTGGGAAATCCCGGGTTGTATGTGTTAATCCTTGGCGTACCTGCGATGGTTTATTTTCTGATTAAAAAGAAATGGAATCTACTGCAAATTGAGTGGCTTGTTTTTTCGGCAGGAATATTTTTTGGAATCATTGCGGCACACAGCTATTTCTGGGCAACGGGACAGAATGGTTCACTGGGTTTAACACGGATTGCAACACAGGGAATGCCTGCATTCTTGCTAATTAATCTGTATTATATCGACAAGCTGAAGTGGATGCAATCCAAAATTGCAAAAGGAATAGTTATTGCCGCATGTTTGGGATTGGTTACAGCATTGGTTACAACGAAGTATTTTCCTAAGAAAGCCGACCCATTAGATCGTCAAGTATTGAGAACCGCTGACTATTTACACACTTTAGACTTGAAAGGGAAGAAGGTATTCTATCATTTTCCGTTGCTCAGTTTCGCTTATGGTGCAAATAATTTTGACCCGAATGAAAAAACGTTTGTGACCTACGCGGGAAGACATTTTGATGAAGATCTTGGAACCCTAATACAACCTGGGGACCTGATTATTAGAGACAGTCACTTTGGTCCTATGGAAATGTATTTGCCCCTAAGTAAAGTCGATCAGAATAATAACATTGTAAAAATTGCAGAATTCATAAGTTCAGAGCAGAAAGAGGACCCCTACCATGAAACAGAGGGGGTAGTCGTTTATCAATATGTTCCATTT
>CAISOQ010000341.1 GCA_903887095.1 uncultured Flavobacteriia bacterium | reverse complement strand
CCATGCCCAAATCCCCTGCCCTTTAGAACTACCTGCTCCCCTTCTGGATAACAGCTAAAAAATGTAGATTTCAAATCAAAATGATCTCGTACATCTCTCAGTGGAATTCCAAACATAGGATGTAAGTAGAAAGCGAGCCTCTCCGGCTGGTCAAAGGTACAAACCATTGCCGCACACAAACTGTCATGCAAAGGATAATCGTACTTATTGACTAAAAAATCGACCCATTCATTTCGATCAATCCTTTTTTCCCAAGTAGCCTGCTTCGTATAGATACAAAAAGTGTCCTTAAACGTTGTAAGATAGTCGATCTTTTCGTTCCAAATGTAATGCGGTTCACATGTTTGACCGCCACAATTCGCATGAAAATAGGCATCAATTAAATTTCCGCTTAATTCCTGCATAACGATGTTGTGCGTTGCACGCACGGCGGTATCTATTTCAGGACTTAATCGAACCATATTATGGTATGCCTGACAATGAACACGATCACACAAATCGAATCCCTCCTTTTTGTGTTTACCCAAATATTTCAAGGCATAAGTTCTGCTCATTAAAGCCTGTACTTTGTAATATTCTTGATTTCGGTTGCTTCCACCCTCTGACTCAACTACTCCAGCGAGGTAATTATCCATATCGGCCAGATTCACAATTGTCAAACCTTTAGTTGCTGCAGTCACCTCAAAATCATCTTTGTATTTGCGTTGCTTTATGGAAGGCGACTTCGGTGCTAAAACAATTGAGGTGTTTGTTTGATTTTGAATTATATAAATACGGTTAAAGGTTCCAAGTTCAACTGTTCCTTTGCGCAGAATTACACTCCCCTTCTTTAACCAACTAATCTCAATGAATTCATTGGGTAGAATTGACCCAAAATCTGTTGTATCACCAAAGATAGAATAGCTCCCATCATTGTATGAGAAAGAGATTCGTTGAACATTGTTATCGCGAAATACTCCAATACGTATTTGCTGCGCCTGTGCCGCAAAAGTCGATAAACAAATGATGAATGCGAAAAATACCTTCACTAAACAAAATTACAATGACGAAAAATGAGATTTCCTTCAGTCGTGAATAGTTTTCAACAAGGATTGTGCAACTTTTTTGCTCGCACCGCCTTTTCCTAAATTTTCAATCAGCAAATTGTAATCAGCAAGCATTCGTTCCCGCGAAATACCGCCAAGTAAGATTTTATTTAGTTCTGTCTTAATTTGTTCAGCAGTGCATTCATTTTGAATCAATTCTTTCACTACTTCGCGATCCATAATTAAGTTAACAAGTGAAATAAAACGAATTTTTATCAAGGCTTTCGCAATTCGATAAGAAATAGGTGATCCTTTGTAACATACAACTTCAGGGATACCCAACAATGCTGTTTCTAAAGTAGCCGTTCCAGATGTTACAATCGCTGCTTCTGAATTTGACAACAAATCATACGTTTTCCCAAAAATCAACTTCGTGTCTTGATGCATGAAATGTTCATAAAACGTATAATCCAGTGAAGGAGCGCCTGCAACGATAATCTGGTAGTTCGTTAAACCTTTAACTGCATCTAGCATGATTGGTAACTTTACCGAAACTTCTTGTTTTCGACTTCCGGGTAAAATCGCAATAATTGGGCGGCTGTCTAACTGAAATTCTTTTCTAAATCCTCCAGCAGCATCTAATTGATGATAGTGCTCTATGGCATCTAGAAGAGGATGACCAACAAATTCTGTTTCAAACTGAAATTTTTCATAAAATTCCTTTTCAAAAGGCAAAATAACGTACATCTTATCTACGCATTGCTTTATCTTGTGCACTCTGGATTGTTTCCAAGCCCAAACTTGCGGTGATATATAGTAGTAGACCTTTATTCCCTTTTTATG
>CAISOQ010000340.1 GCA_903887095.1 uncultured Flavobacteriia bacterium | reverse complement strand
TGCCTCGTTATTAAAGAGTTAAAAATATGTTTTTGCTATCTCCACTGAATAACCCACTGAATTATTAAGCATTGAAAGCATTATTTGAATGAACGTTTTGCGTTTTAATGCTTCAAATGTAACTATAATTTTCCATTTAGGGACTATCCGATTGGACTCTTTGAGTAATGAATTATCCATATAGTATCTATGGGTAAAAGTGGGGTAATATTTAGGTGATTTTTCTTAGTTATTAAAGCAAAATAATGACAAAGAACGCAACAAAATCAAGGGTTACAACGCATTGAGAATAACTTCGTTATTTAGCAGGAAATGATTATTACTAACTGCTAAAAACATAAAAAAATGGCAAGACAATCAGGCTTAATTAAGATTAAAGGAACATTGGATAATGTGTCCTTTTACAAAACCAAGGACGGTGACTTGGCAAGAATGAAAACTTCTGTTGATGGGGACAGAATTGCGAATGATCCAGCTTTCGTAAGAACACGTGAGAACAATAGTGAATTTGGAAGTTCTGCAAGATCTGGAAAATTGACTCGTGATAACTTACGACCTATCTCAATGAATGCAACTGATGGACGAGTGGTTGCGAGAATGACAAAGATAATGACACAAATTAAAAACTTAGACACTACCTCTGTACGTGGTGCTCGAAACGTGGGTGTTGCCATGGCGACAGCCCAGGCAAAAGCCTTGTTGAAGGGGTTTGAGTTTAATAGAGAAGCAATGTTGAGTAGTATGCTTTTCAAACCTTGGGCGGTGAACACGACTACTGGAGTTATTACAATTGCTGGTTTAGTACCAACTTTAGATTTGATATATCCAGAAGGAGCAACCCATGTAAGTTTCACAGGTGCTTATGCAAATATCAATTATGCAACTGGTATCGCTGATGTGAAATTGACTAACGTTCAAAACTTGCCGATTACAGCAACATCTTCTGCAATCACATTAACTCCAACTGTTGTTCCGACAGGTACAGGAGCAAAAATCTTTTTGTTGAAGATTGAGTTTTTCCAATTGGTCAATGCTGTTCAGTACAGTTTGAAAAATGGTGCATTCAATGCGTTGAAAATTATTGAAGTAATCTAATTGATATGAAAGGAAAATTCTATTTCGACAAATTGACATCAATTCGAGAAAGAGCACAAACGGAAACACCTCCTTTCTTCAAGAAGTTGAGATTGATTGGATTGGTTGCAGTAACGATTGGAACGACAATCATAATGTCTCCAATTGCTGTTCCGGCTGCTCTAACCACCATTGCAGGATATGTATTATTGGGTGGAACAGTATTATCGGCTGTAAGCCAAGTAACTATTAACGAAGAATAATAACTATGGAAAATTGTACTAAAAACGACCTAATCTTAAACATCAAAAAGAAAGATGTACGCAGATTTAAAGCAGGAGCAGAATTGAGCGGTAAAGTGAATATTATGGATGTTTCAGTTTTTGAAGATGAAACAGATACCCATGAGATTTTGGAAGTATCACTTGTGCTAACCAATAAGCAATGCGAAAAAACAATTTAATAACATTAATAATCGTAAAATGAGCGAAGTAATAGACGGTGGATGCACCAATTCAGATTTGATACTGAATGTAAGAAAGAAGTCAATCCGATTCAAGGCTGGAGCAGATGTTAGTTCAAGCGTTAACAAAATGGATGTAAATGTATCGGAAGATAAAGACGAAAAGTTTGAAACGTTGGAAGTTCAAATTAGACTTAGTAATGAATCATGTCCACAAAATCTGAACGCACTATGACATCAAGTAATTGCAATGAAGGAAACTTTGAATTAAAGGTTCAGCGCAAAAATACAATCCGCTTTCATGCAGGATCTGAATTGAGTTCAAGTGTAAACCGAATGAGTGTGGATGTATTTAAGGACAGAGACGAGCGTTTTGAACTGTTGGAAGTGAAACTTACACTTTCATCCGATAAATGCATTCAAGAACCTATAAAACTATAACCATGGATGAGAATTGTACACAAGGAAATTTTGATTTGAAAGTCAGCAGTAAGAAATCAATTCGTTTTAAGGCAGGTGCTGAATTAAGTTCCAGCGTTAATAAAATGGATGTTGATGTATTTGAGGACAGGGATGAGAAATTTGAAACGTTAGTTGTCAGCATATCATTAGGACAGCAACAATGTAAAAAAGAGATTTAAGATGCTTTGAATAAGTAAAATGGATGATGATGAGGAAGGGGGCTAAGGCCCTCTTTTTTTATTTCATCAAATCAGAAACCAATACT
>CAISOQ010000339.1 GCA_903887095.1 uncultured Flavobacteriia bacterium | reverse complement strand
CCCCGAAGGGCCTTTTTTATTTTACGAGAATTTCAACCCTGCGATTTGCCTGCTCTTCATAAGCGAACTTTGGTTCAGGATAGATAGGCTTGGTATTTCCGTAACCGACAGCAGTCATTCTGTTTTTGTTTATTCCATTTTCGGCGAGGTACGCCATTACGCGTCTAGCCCTGCCTTCAGACAGTTTTTGGGCGGCAAAACCATTTTCACCAATTAAAAAAACATGGCCTTGAATTTCGATACTCACATCCGAGTTTAATGCCATAAAGTCCTTTAAACGACGCAATTTAGTCTCCGATTCTGGCATGATTTCACTGGTGCCGGGTTTGAATTCAATTTCCTCAATCTGAAAACTTTTTCCTTTTCCTATCCGTTCTAGGTTGAACATGATTTGTTGATCAGATGTTGCAACCAAGGTTACTTCTTTGTCTTGAAAGAAATAACCCTCTGCATCACATCGAATAAACACTTTAGAGGGTCTTGGGGCTGTTAAAAGCAAATCACTGCAGCGGTAGAGTCCGGATAATTCCTTAGAATCCTCGATAATAATGTTTCCAATGACAGGTGTGTTGGTTTCCTTGTCTCTTGCAAAGATGGTCAACGTTGGAGTAAAATCATCTTTTCTATTGTCAAGTATTTTTGGTTGTTTAAGAGAAAATTGAGATTCTCCCTCGGAATGAAAATTGAAATCAAATTTTACAGTTGATTTGGTTTTTTCTAAAGTTGTAAAAGCAATCATAATTTTTTGTCCAGCGAGCAAGGATAAAGGATATAGCTTCCCACCCGCAACATTTGAATCGAGTCCAACAACTTGTTGATCCATCTTTTTATAGATTCGTTTGATTTCGGCGGTTCCATTTGAAAGTTCAACGCACACATTTGACGTTGTTTCCTGGAAAATGATCATTTGAATAAAGTTCTCATTAATCTTTGCGTCAAGCGTCAATATTCCGTCTGCATCAGCAATAAAAGAAACCCATACAATGTTTTTACTTGAAATATCGGATAATGAAGGATAGTTCAAAAGATCATCTACATAGCCTGGTTTTCCTGTAAATTGAAGCGAATAATTTCCGGATTTAAAGACATTGATTGCACCCTCACAATCTGCAATAGATTCTGATTGCACCTTTTCTGTCTGCGCTTGAATGCACAAAAAGGTGAGTGAAAGGAATATGGTTAGTAAGATCCGAGTCATCTTCAATTACTAAATTTAGAAAAAAAACCGTTTTTACTTCGTACAGAATAATTATTTATCACAAATGGTAACTCTTTATCAGCAAATTGGTTCCGAACAATTGGAGAAATTAGTGGATTCATTTTATAATTTGGTATTTGCATCTGAAAAAATCGGACCACTTTTTATTCATTCCGACAAAGAACTTGTAAAGAAAAAGCAGTTTTTATTTCTTACTCAATTTCTTGGTGGACCTGTTCTCTACAGCCAAGAATTTGGTCACCCAAGAATGCGTATGCGACATCTTCCTCACAAAATTGACAACGCAGCAAAAGAGGAATGGTTACGCTGCATGAAACAAGCCATTGAAATGCTGGAAATAGAAAGTAATTTAAAAGTGGAGCTCTATAACTGCTTTCCTCAACTAGCGGAACACATGGTGAATCGTTGAGAAGATGGAGATTTCTTAATTGGAAATTACATTTTCTAAACTGAAATGAATGCTATTACCCTCGAAAAATGTAATCCAGAGACAAGAACCCAAACAACTGATTCTAAACAGTTGAATTTACTTGAAATAATCCTGTTATAAGCACCAATTCTATTTATTTCAAAAGAATAGGTTACATTTTTCACATCGAAAGCCTCAGTTCTCCTTTGGTATTAATGCGCAGTAACAATGCATCTTTTCCGGGAAATATTTCCTTGAGTTCGAGTGTTTCCGCTTTTCCTTTTAGAAAAACACCTTTGGTCAGTTCTGTGTTGAGTTCTTTCTGAAGTGTACCTTTCATTTCTTCCATGTAAGGTGTGATGTCAAACTTTGCCTGCTCGCGCATCGCATTGGTGATCTTGTCGCTGAACAGCCATTTGGCAGATTTTAAAAGTAAGTTCTTACTTTCTAGTTCGAAAGCCAAGTCTGGGAAGGAGATGGTTTGTTTTTCACTGTTGAAGGCTGGTGTACCTATGAGGTAAAGCACTCCACTTTTTTTACCATCGAATTCCAGTTTCAGTTGTAATTGTTTATTGGACGCACCGTGTACTTCCAGTTTTTTGAAAATCACTTCGTTGTTCTTGATCATCACCGATTGCCCTTGAATGGCTTTGGTCATGATGGAACTCAAGGAATCGTAGGTGGCAATGGCATCCAATTCAATGTTGAAGCCTTTGGCTTTTTTGTGCTCGGATAAGTTAGGAAGTTTTGCCTCTTTTTGTAGCGGTTTTTCCGTTGTAAAAGTGGGTTGCACCGTGAGGTTGAGATCCACAAAGGCTGTTTTGTTTTCGAAGCGGATGTCACTCAGCGAAAGTGCTTTAGGTTGAAGACTCAAAAAACCATATCCGTCAATTGCTGAGGATTCGGCGAGCAATTTCCAGACTTCCTGAAGTTCCGATTTGATATCTATCGAGGCTATTTCGTTATCAATTGTTTTCTCTAGATCCTTTAATACTCCTGTAACTTCCTTCTTTAATTTGGACGTTGCATCGTAACTGAAGACTGTAATTTCGCAGGGATCAATCGTTTCAAATTTTTTCAGGTCAGTTTTGGTTTTAAACTTGAAATCAGGTGTGATAGAAAAATTGGTAGCGTACCCTACTGATACTCTTCGCATTGGTTCACCAACCCCACAGCTCGCATAGACTCTTGGGACCACACAATTACCTTTTTTATCAAACAAAGAGGTGCATTCAGGGCAATAATTAAGGTTCAATGAATATTTGCCATCCACTTCAAAATACATCAAATCTCCTTTTCCATCAAACTGAATGGGGTTTCGCACGAATTTATAGGCATAACTCACTCCTTCACAGTTATCCTCTTTCCCATTGAATGTTTTGGGCAATGCTTTTTCCGTCTCGCTGAAATAAGGCTGCAAATTGATTTTAATTGGCAAGGCAATTGAAGATTCTTTCTGGGCTGGAAGTGGAATTTCTTGAACTGTAATTGCAGGTTCAACAGGTGCAATTGTCGATTTACATGAAATCAATAAAACGAAAGGAGAGAGCAGTAAAATGTATTTTTTCATGCCGATAATTGTTCGAATGTGTAGTAAATGAAAAAAGGCCTTACGAATGTAAAGCCTTTTTATTCAATTTAATAATTATGCGATCATTTAAAATTTAGTTAAAGCAGCATTCAATGTTTCGCTTGGTCGCATTGCATGTGATACTTTTTCAAAATCAGGATGGTAATACCCACCAAGGTCAATAGGTGATCCTTGAGATTTGTTTAGTTCATCCAAGATGACATTTTCTTTTGCAGCTAATTCAGCGGCAATTGGAGTGAAGATCGATTGCAATGCTGCATCATTCGTTTGTTCAGCCAATGCTTGTGCCCAATAAAGAGCAATGTAGAAATGACTTCCTCGATTGTCCAATTCTCCAGCGTTTCTTTCTGGTGATTTATTATTGTCCAATAAAAGTCCGGTAGCTTTGTCTAAAGTCTCTGCTAAAACTTGCGCTTTTTTATTCCCATTCGTTACACTCAAGTGCTCAAGTGAGGCAGCCAATGCAAGAAACTCTCCGAGTGAATCCCAGCGCAAATGTCCTTCTTCAACAAATTGCTCAACGTGTTTTGGAGCTGAACCTCCGGCACCCGTTTCGAATAATCCACCACCGTTCATAAGTGGAACAATTGACAACATTTTAGCACTCGTGCCTACTTCAAGAATAGGAAAAAGATCGGTAAGGTAATCACGTAAAACATTTCCGGTCACAGAGATCGTATCTTTTCCTTGAACTATTCTTTCCATAGTGAATTGAATTGCTTCATCCGGAGAAAGAATGCGTATATCCAATCCGCTTGTGTCATGGTCTTTCAAGTACAATTGCACTCTTTGAATCAACTGTGCATCGTGTGCTCTGTTTTTGTCGAGCCAAAAAACGGCTGGAGTATTGGAAAGTCGTGCACGTGTCACAGCCAATTTAACCCAGTCTTTAACCGGTGCATCTTTTACTTGACACATTCTCCAAATATCTCCTTCTTCAACTTCGTGCGTTAAAAGAACTTTGCCGTTGTTGTCAATTACACTTATAGTTCCATTTGACTTAATCTCAAAAGTTTTATCGTGCGAACCATATTCTTCTGCAGCTTGCGCCATTAAACCAACGTTTGGAACAGTACCCATGGTTACTGGATCAAAAGCACCATTTTTCTTGCAGAAATCAATCATCGTTTGATAGATTGTTGCGTAACTGCTGTCAGGGAGAACGGCTTTTGTATCCAACGCTTTGTTGTCTTTGTTCCACATGCGACCAGAATTGCGAATCATAGCCGGCATAGATGCATCAACAATGACGTCACTTGGTACATGTAAATTGGTAATTCCTTTTTCTGAATTGACCATCGCTATTGCAGGGCCATTTTCAAAGCAAGCAGTGATATCTGCTTCAATGGCCTGTTTTTTATCTGTTGGAAGTGTCGCGATTTTTGCCACTAAATCTCCAAAACCATTTCGAACATCCACTCCGATTTCATTGAGCGTTTGTCCATGTTTTTCGAAAACTGGTTTGAAGAAAGCTTTCACAGCATGCCCAAAAATAATTGGATCAGAAACTTTCATCATGGTTGCCTTCATGTGCAATGAAAACAAGACATTCTTGTTTTTTGCATCCTGGACTTGGTTTTCAAGGAAAGCAACAAGTTTCTTTTTGCTCATGAAGGTTGCATCTATGATCTCGTCAGCTTGAAGAGGAGCATCAGATTTCAATACTGCAGTATTTCCGGATTGGTCTTTGAACTCAATACGATACGTACCCGCTGATTCAACTCGAACTGATTTTTCGTTGTGAAAGAAATCGCCGTCGTTCATGCAGGACACATGAGATTGAATATCTGCGGTCCATTTTCCCATTGAATGAGGGTGTTTTCGTGCATAGTTTTTAACCGAAAGAGGTGCACGTCGATCTGAATTTCCTTCTCTCAAAACAGGGTTTACTGCACTTCCTTTGATTTTGTCATAACGGGATTTAGCATCTTTTTCGGCGTCAGTTCCCGGATTTTCATTGTAATCTGGGATATTGTAACCTTGATTTTGCAATTCAGAAATGACAGCCTTAAGCTGGGGCACAGATGCACTGATATTTGGTGTTTTAATAATATTTGCTTCTGGAGTTGTAGCCAATTGCCCAAGTTCAGTCAGGGAATTCCCTATTTTTTGATCATCACGCAAGTAATCTGGGAAAACAGCAAGTATACGACCTGCCAAAGAAATATCTTTTGTTTCAATTTCGATGTCTGCAGAGTGTGTAAAAGCTTTTACGATCGGTAAAAATGAAAAGGTTGCCAACGCGGGAGCTTCGTCGGTCAATGTGTAATAAATCTTTGATTTTGAACTCATTATGATTATTTTTTATACGTCGGAAATTTACTTCCTGAATGGAAGCAAATGTAATTAATTTTTAAGGAATTCAAGGAGCGTTACCCCATTGAATAAATGATTATTTAGTGATTTTTTCGCTCAGAAAATCAAGCATTTTTGAAAGTGCCCGTGCCCGGTGACTCATGCCATTTTTTTCTGGTAAACTCATTTCGGCAAAGGTGCGTTGACTGCCTTCAGGTTGAAAAATAGGATCATAGCCAAATCCATCATTGCCTCTTTTTTCAGCAGTGATTAATCCGCTTACAATGCCTTCAAATAAATGAGTTTCACCATTCACGCGAAGTGCAATCGCAGTTCTGAATTGGGCCGAACGGTTGTTGTGACTGCTTAAATTTTCGAGCAGAAGATGCATGTTTTGTTCGGGATCTTTCGCTGAACCGGCATAGCGAGCAGATAAAACCCCAGGTTCATTATTCAGCGCTTCAACCTCCAATCCGGTATCGTCTGCAAAACAATTATAACCATAAGTTTCATAAACAAAATCCGCTTTAATTTTTGCGTTCCCTTCCAATGTGTCTGCAGTTTCAGGTATGTCCTCTGTGCAACCTATTTCATCCAAGGTTAGCACTTCTATTCCTTCAGGCATGAGCGATTGTATTTCAATCGCTTTGTTTTTGTTGTGGGTTGCGAAAACAAGTTTCATGGGTAATGTGTTAGCCGTTGAATAACTTTAGATATTTCGTCGCAGTTGCTTTTACTGAATACCTTTCTTCAATCGTTTTTTGTCCGGCATTTCCTAATTCCACTCTCAATGCAGGATGTTCAAGCAGCAATTGCAATTTTGATTTCCATTCCTCATGTCCAGAAACGAGAAAGCCATTTACACCTTGCTCAATTATTTCTGTGTTCACGCCGACAGGTGACATAACTGTTGCCATTCCAAGCGCCATGTATTGCAATCCTTTAAAGCCACATTTTCCTTCTGACCAAATATCATGATGAAGTGGCATTACACCGATATGAATGCCTGCAAGGTCTTCAATTTCAGTTTCTTTTGACCATTTTACGAACTCTAGACTTTTAAGCGGATAATCTGGTTTTTCATTTGAAATTACTCTGAATCGAAAAGTGAATTTTTCTTCCAATTCCTGAAGTATCGGAACGAGCTCATCCAAGTAACGCATGGTTGTGTGTGATCCTGTCCAACCAATCACTGGAATTTCTGCTGAATGATTACAACGTAAATTATGATGGTTCTCTGTGTCAATCGTGGTAGGAATTATCGTTGTATTCTTATTGTATTGTCGCGCATAACTTTCCAGGTATTCATTTCCTGCCGATATTTTGCTAGCCCATTTCATGCAATGGTTGACTTTCCAATACGCTTTTACCCAGTGAAAGCGCGAGTTTGTTTCACTGTAATTTTCCAGCCAAATAGCATCATCAAAATCGTAAATGTATTTCCTTCTTAAAATTTTACTGATGAACCATTCAAACAGTGGTGGTCCAACATGTGAAATTTCTCGGTGGATGAAGATGTAGTCGGCTTTTGAGAGTTTGAAAAGTAACCCGAACCGTTTTAAGAAACTCAGGCAGACTTTCAATGTTTTTTGAAGGTAATGCCCTTTGAGATAAAGTGTTTGCCAAGTAGTGTAATCGTAGAAAGGGTGCACCTCGATTTCAAATCCATTCTCCTTCAGAACATCGAAATACTGCTCAAAGCGAAATCGCTGTGAAGGTGCCTCTCCGTGGGGATATGGAACCAGAAAATAAATCCTTCCAGACATGGCTGTAAAGTTAATTAATCTTGAGTTAAATGGTGGTAAACACTCAAATAGCGCTTGACTCCTTCGTTTAATCCATAAAATTCGCTTGCGCCTTGCATGGTTTTAGCAGGATCAAAGGAGTGTTTCATCAATTCAATGATCTCTTCAGGCATATTATTGAGTTCATCAATGACAATTCCAGCAGAGTAATTGCGAACAATTCTGTCCGTATCACCTACACCAGCATTGCAAATCAGAGGGATTCCCATTGCCATTATTTCTCCTTGTTTTGTCGGTGAAGATGCTTTTTTCGAAAAGGTTGGGCGAATGAAGAAAATTCCGGCATTAAACAAAGAAACATGCAAAGGCACTTCCTTGTGCAAGCAACTTGTAATGATCAAATCACTCGATTGAATTCCTTTTTTAATTGCTTCAGCGTAAATGGTTTCTTTTTGTTCTCCTGTAACGAACAGGAAACGAGCATTTTCGGTTGTTTTTTTAATCGCTTTGAAGTGCTGCAACATTTCAGGTAACATATACCATGTGCCAATAGAACCAACATATCCAATGATGAATTCGTTCTCGTTGATTCCCAATTTATTTTTTAGCTGCTGTTGTTCTTCGGGCTTAATTTTTTTCGGATTGAACAATTCAAGGTCGACACAGCAAGGAATGACTGTAATTTTTTGCTCACTTAACTCCGGACAAATATTTCCAAGAATTTCTTCTTTGCCATTGTGGGTGAGTGAAATAATATGATCTGATTCACGAAAAAATTGTTTTTCCTTTTTCTTAAAAAAATTGTAGATAGATCTGTACAAAGGATTTTTTAACTCCCAAATTTTGCCATCGATTCGCTCATCTGCCCAAAAGCCACGCATGTCAAAAAGAAATGGCACTTGTAATCTACGTTTGAAGTGAAGTCCAACCAATGCTGAAAGATAACTCCTGCAATGGATGACTTCAAAACGATGTTGTTTATGCAATTTTAGAGCTAAGGATTTCATTTTTCTCACATCCCACAAGGTAGAAAAAACGGGAGGATTTTTTGTGTAGCTTAAAGGATGCCATTCTATGTTTGACTCTTTACAAATCTTTCGAATAGTTTCTGCGTGTACTTTAAATCGGTCAGGTTTTTCGAAGCTGATGAGGTGGAAATTATACCCCTCTTTTGACAAACCCTTGAGATAGGGCAGTACTTGAGATT
>CAISOQ010000338.1 GCA_903887095.1 uncultured Flavobacteriia bacterium | reverse complement strand
TTGCTCTCTCCAGAAATAAGTTTTTCTACAGCGAGAACGCCCATTTTTGTCGCTAAAATTCGATCTTGAGCTGATGGGCTGCCTCCTCGTTGAATATGGCCAAGAACTGAATGCCGCAAATCGTATTCAGGCAGAAGTGGTTTTAACTTATTCAAAATGTCAAATGCATGTCCTTCGTCATCACCTTCAGCCACCAGAACAATCACACTCCTCTGGTCTTTATAAGTATGTTTTATATGGCGCAGTAATTCCTGCAAATTTGTTTTCTCTTCGGGAATTAAAACGTCATCTGCACCAGAAGCAATGGCTGAATTCAGTGCAATAAATCCCGCATCTCTACCCATCACTTCGACAAAAAAGATACGATGATGACTACTTGCAGTATCCCTGATTTTATCCACTGCAGAAATAACGGTGTTTAATGCTGTGTCAAAGCCGATCGTGAAATCAGTGCCATAAATATCATTATCAATTGTACCTGGTATTCCCATCACAGGGATATTCATTTCTTCATTTAAAACGCTAGCACCCGCAAAAGTGCCATCCCCACCAACAACAATTAATCCATCAACATTTTCTTTTTTCAAAAATGCAATTGCCTTACCTCTATAATATGGTTCTAAAAAATCTTTCGATCGAGCAGTTCCTAGAATGGTGCCTCCAAGTTGAATAATATTATTTACATCCATGGAAGTCATTACCTTTCCTCTCTCTTCAATCATACCTTGGTAACCATCATAAATGCCAAAAGGAATAATTTCATGGTACAAACAGGATTTAACAATCGCTCGAATTACTGCATTCATTCCTGGCGAATCACCTCCTGAAGTTAGAAATGCTATTTTTTTCATGGCTTGAATTTACATTAAAGAAAAAAACTTTTAAAAGTTTTTATGGAAATGGTGACATAATTCTATCTTCAGTAAAATGTTTGGTTCAAAAAGAAAATATTATCAAAATAAAACAGATGAAGAACTCATCTCTTTATACCGCATTAAACAAAATGCTGTCATATTTTCGATTTTGTATGAACGATATAGTCACCTCGTATTTGGAACCTGTTTGAAGTATCTGAAAAATAGACAAGATGCAGAAGATATAACAATGCATTTGTTCGAACATTTACCGGAAAAATTAATACGCTATGATATCACAAACTTCAGATCATGGCTTTACATGGTAAGCAAAAATGAATGTTTCATGCTGCTTCGAAAAAGAAATCCGGAATCAGAACTAATAACTGATCAATTAATTGAAGATTCCGAACAAGAAAATCCAAGGTTAAATGAAATACATTTTGAATTGTTAGAAAAAGCAATTCTTGAATTAAAAGAAGAACAAAAGAACTGTATTGAACTTTTCTATTTGCAACAGTTCTCCTATCAAAGAATAAGCGAACAGTTAGGTATTTCCATAAAAAATGTAAAAAGCGCCATTCAGAATGGAAAAAGAAATTTAAAAATTAGACTAGAAGAAAATCATGTTTTCAAACAATAAACATAGTAAATCCTCCATCTTTTTAACAAGATCAAAAATTGCAGAATATCAAACCACCGATGTTGATGCAAATAAGAATCTAATTGAAAGAATGGTGCTTGAAGATCAATTCGAAAATGATGCTTTAGAAGGTTTTTCAGAAAATAAAATCACCCTTTCAAGCATGAAAAAGCTGGATGCTCGATTTAAAGTTAGCCACTCTTGGTTATTTTGGTCCCTTGGTGTCGTTTGTTGCCTTTCTCTCGTTGCCTATCTAATCTTTCCCTTAGATCAAAATAAGCAAACGAAGATTATTGAATTGAAACGACAAACTATAGAAAAAACGGATTTAGAACTCCCAAAAAATATCGCCTTAATGGACGAATTACCAGCAACTAAACAAATACATCTTCAAAAATTAAAGACTGATTTTACCGCAATTGAAAAACAAGAGGAGAGTTCATTTAGTGAAATTAAATCTACCCTTAATGAAAAACCGGTGCAACAGATTCAAATGGTTGAACCTGAAAACTCAATTATTCATGAAAATTTCATGGCAAAAGAAATCTATTTGCATGATTTAAAACTGATTGATTACCGAGAATACCGCTCTCAGCCAAAAATATCTACCGAGCAACTATTACTGACCGGTACGCCTGCCAATATCGATTATGCAGCCAATAAAAATGAAGAATCTGAATGGAAAACTGTTGACATTCCTTACATCGACTATTTAGAAAGAACGATAGCTTTATTTTCTAAAGGGCAAAATAAAAAAGCACTTGCACGCTTTCAGACAATACTCGCAACTTATCCAGATGATGTAAACGCTAATTTCTATGCAGGACTTTGTTACTTCAATTTGAATGAATTTTCATCTTCTCAAAGTAGTTTTAAAAATTGCATTCTTTCAAAATATATTAATTTCCAAGAAGAAGCAGAGTGGTATCTTGCCCTCAGCACAAGTGCAAATGGTCAAATCAAAGAGGCCGCTGAACTTTTTAATTTAATTGTGAAAAGAGGGGGGTATTATTCAAAGGAGGCAAAGAAATTTTTGACTAATTGAAGAATTTCCTATTCTCTCTTGCCATTTTTCTCAACAAAGGATTGGGACGATAACGGTCTTCACCAAATTCAGCAAATAAATCTTCCAATTGCAGCAAGACCTCCTCTAAACCCAATTCGTCTCCCCATTTCAACAGCCCCTTTGGATAATTCACCCCATTGGTCATTGCCAAATCAACATCTTGTGGTGAAGCAACATTCATAAATACCGCATCTACAGCTTCATTGATCAGCATGACAAGGATTCTTTTAAAAATGTACTCTCCAATCTTTTGATCTTCATTAGGTTTAATTGCAGCTGTTCCCTCTGAATAATCATAGTATCCTCTACCAGTCTTTCGACCATAAAAACCAGCTTCTTTATGGCGTTTTTGGGTAAACGATGGTTTAAAACGCGGGTCAAAATAAAACGATGCAAAAACTGATTCAGTGACAGCATAGTTTACATCATTCCCAATGTAATCCATCAAAGTAAATGGGCCCATTTTAAATCCACCAATAGCAGTCATTGCCCAATCAATTGTTGCAAAATCAGCAATTCCTTCTTCATAGATACGCAAAGCCTCCCCATAGAATGGCCTAGCAACACGATTCACAATAAATCCGGGAGTATCCTTACAAACAACACCTGTTTTTTTCCATTCAGCAATCAACAATTTCGATTTTTCCAATGTTGCAGCTGAAGTTTGAACTGCAGGAATGATTTCAACTAAAGGCATTAACGGTGCAGGGTTGAAAAAATGAATACCAATTATTCGATCTGATTTTTTCAAAGCGGACCCAATGGAAGCAATAGAAAGCGAAGAGGTATTACTTGCAAGAATGCATTCAGAAGAAACGATTGTTTCCAATTGCTCAAATACCTTGTTTTTCACCTCAAGGTTTTCAATAATAGCCTCAATTACAAGTCCGCAATCTTCGAACGCAGTCATGGAAGTAGCGTAATGGATTGCATTTTGAATGTGCGTAGCTTTTTCTTTTGAAAGTTTTCCTTTTTCAATCATGCGGCTTAACACTCCAGCCAAGCCGAATTTTGCTTTTTCGAGCACCCCTTCATTCAAATCAACGAGTACTACCTCGTGGCCACTTTGAGCAGCAACTTGAGCTATTCCTGCTCCCATTGTTCCCGCTCCTAAAACTCCAACTTTCATATTTATCAAGACTTTATGTTCATTTCTGAAATGCCACTAAATCAATTATTCACCTTTAAATACAGGCTTTCTTTTTTCCAAAAAGGCATTTACTCCTTCACGAAAATCATAGGTCTCACCAGCTTCTGTTTGCAATGTCTCCTCTAATGCCAATTGTTGGGTCAGGTTATTTGTAAAACTTTCATTTACTGCTTTCTTTGTAAGTCCCAAACCACGGGTAGGCATTGCTGCGATTGTTTCTGAAAATGCCAAAACCTCTGATTCAAACGCATCATCATCAACTGCTTTATAAATCATATTTAATTGCTCCGCTTGCTCAGCTGAAACTTTATCACCTGTAAACATCAAAGCAAGTGCTTTTTGCATTCCGATTATGCGTGGCAGGAAAAAAGTTCCTCCTGAATCAGGTATCAAACCTATTTTCGAAAAAGCTTGAATAAAGCTTGCACTTTTTTTAGCAATCGTCACATCACACGCCAAAGCAATGTTTGCGCCTGCGCCAGCTGCAACACCATTTACAGCAGCAATGACTGGTTTTTCAATGTTTCGAATTCTTTCTATTATGGGATTGTAGTGATCTCTCACAATATCCTGTAATTCTGGTCCATCCGGATCAACAGCTTCTGCCAAATCTTGACCAGCACAAAATGCTTTTCCCTCACCAGTTATAATAATAGCTCGGACCTCATCATTTCTTTCACAGCTGTCTAAAGCTTCTTGCAAAGCAATCGCCATATCACGATTAAATGAATTGAATACTTGGGGACGGTTTAATTTTATTTCACAGACCCCATTATTTAAGTTGATGATTAACTCCATGGTTTAAAATTTGACACGAATATAAAAAGGGAATATGGAATATGAATGTGTTTTGACTAAAGTCCATATAAACCATTCATACTTTTCAACCGAACAATGATTCGTTCCCTTAGAATTTGTGGAGAAACTACTTCTACTTCACCACCATAAGAAAGTAGCGCTCTTATCAATTCCTCAGAGACAAACACCTCCATTTCAAAGGTTGTTCTATTTTTCCCTTCTTTTGAA
>CAISOQ010000337.1 GCA_903887095.1 uncultured Flavobacteriia bacterium | reverse complement strand
GCGAGTTGGTGCCGCTTTGTAACTAACTCAAGGTAAAGTTCATTGAGTTTTTGAGTGTCTTCGCCGCGGCGTTCAGCCATCTTTATAAAAATTGATTTCCGAAGTGACTCGTCATTCTCTTTTAGTAACGAAGAAGCTTTTTGCATGGTAAGTTTTTCCCCATTGTGCTCAATGGATTGAGCGGCAGAAATAGAGCCAAACTGTTGACTTTTTTCGCTTAGCTCTGCTTCAATTGGAATATTTTCCTCTCTGAATAAATTAAGTGCTGTTTGAACCGATCGAAAATAAATTTGATAGGCTTCATCATTTTGTAGTTCAATAAAATAGGGCGAATCAACAAGCTTCTTATTCAATTCATCTTCGTAAGGCGCCAATTTAGGTTGGATTTCGGTTACAAAAAAAGTATAGGCCTTACTGAGTTCCTCATCTCTTGTGTCAATTGTCATTTTAATATAACGCCATGCTGCATCTTCTTCCAAAACAGCATCTAATTCACTTCTATCCTTTAGCCATTTCTTGTAGTCGTCAAGTGACGTGATGGTTCTTTCTAATAAATCCTCAAAGAAAGGTTTGATTACTTCCCAAGCATCAATTTTCAAATCTTGGTCAATGAATGATCGTCTTTTTTTTTCTATTTTCATTTTGTGAGCATAAAAAAAGTCGGCACAAACCGACTTTTAAGTATAAATTCAGTGAGTCGGAATTATTTTCCTCTGCTTGAACCAGTTTTCACTGCTGAAACTTTTTTCGGAGCAGCTGGCTTTGCAGATTTCGCCTTGTCAGCGGTTGCAGCCTTCGGTTTTGCAGGAGCTTTTTTTGCAGCTGGTTTTTTCTCTTCAGTCGCAGTTTCTTTCTTAGCTTTTGGAGCTGCTTTTTTCTCAGGTACAGCTTCTTCAACTACTTCCTCTAGTATAAGATTTCCAGTCGACAAAAGAAGATTATACCATTGGAATAGCTTCTTAAGGTCGGAAGGATATACTCTTTCCTGATCGTAATTTGGTAAGATCTCTAGAATGTAATTTTGAAGTACTTTAAGGTCCTCCTTGTGCGAAGGACATTCTTTACCATCTTCTTTTTTGTAGATGGCTGTAAGGATATCTTTCAATGGCGCATCTTCTTCATAAGTGTAAATGCTGATGTCTTCCAATGCAGAAACTCTATCTGTCGCGTATGCCGGAAAACGCTTTTTATCCACAAGAGATTCCACAATAATACTGTTCTTTCCTTGAGTCAATACTTTGAAGAGTCCTGGTCTTCCTGAAATAGCGATAATACCTGTTAAATTCATTCTTTTGTTTTACGTGGCCTCAAAAATATAAATTCTTTGCGGTTAAATCACATTCTGGTGATTTTTGCATGAATCTTTTGATCTTCAGACTCAATTATTAGATAATATATTCCCGAAGAAAGATGCGCAATCGAAAATTGATTGTTTGCTTGATTTAAAATTTTTAATTCTTTGCCCTTCTCATCATACAAGTGAATGGATTGAATTTCCACTAATCCCTTGATTTCAAAATAGTCTGAACTTGGATTTGGAAAAACAATCAAATCGATTGTGTTTTCAATTATTCCTGCATTCGGAGTGTATGGATCGGTTTCTGAAATACAACCTTCTGGACTTAAGCAGTAACACGTGTAGGTTCCATAAGGAGGTGATATGACGAGTGTCGAACTTGTAGCACCTGGAATATCCTGACCATTCAATGTCCATTGATAATTAGAAAATGAAGATGTAACCAAGGTGTTTCCAAATTGTGTGATCGGCATAATTGGTAATCCCTCAAATTGAATGACAGTAATTGTATCAGCGTCCGTTTTACATCCTTTTGAATTGTAAACTTGAGCAGAGTAGGAGCCTGGACCTGCAATATAAATGGTTGTTCCAACACTATCGTTTGTCCAATAAGCTGTAGATAACAAATTGGAAGATGTTGCTGTCAATGGAATAGGAGTGGAACACATACCGGAATCTCCAACCAATGAAGCAGAAAACTCATTGCTTAATAATAAATTCAGTGCATGAGGTTTGCCATAACCATATGCGTTATTTGGAATTGCCCCTGTGTACTGATCTGTAAACGCAGTGTTAATCAAGTCATTTTTGAATGCGGCATAATTGGCCTTTGAACATTTTTCTAAGTATAGACCTGCAATTCCTGCAACACATGGAGAAGCCATGGATGTGCCTCCATTTCTGGCATGCCAGCCGCCATAGTCCAACGATGGATTGTATATAGCATTGTTTACCATCCACATAGGGGCTGCAGCTAAAGTTACATCCCCTGATGCACAAACATCTGGTTTAATTATATTGTGTCGATTTGGGCCTTTACTAGAGTTCTTGCTCAGTTTTCCTGCCGGAATCAGGTCAGCATAACCATTATAGTAATTCCCGTTTTTATCTATGTGAGAAATTCGATTTTTAACATTGCCAACAGAAATTACTTTTTCAGAACAATTCCAGGATGATACAATTGTTTGTAAACTGTCCGGAAAATGGTAATTCAAAATTGGCGCGTATTGAGAGTAGGAAGGAACGTTAGTCACCATGTCATTTAATTTTATGGCTACATTCGAACTTCCTGTCCATCCGTCATAGCTGCCTGATCCAGTTGTTTTTAATGCAAAATAATAATTGGTTGAATCTACATTCGAAAAATATATTTGTAGATGATAATTGTTATCAATGTATTCAGGATACAAT
>CAISOQ010000336.1 GCA_903887095.1 uncultured Flavobacteriia bacterium | reverse complement strand
GGGAATACATGAAGACAAAAAGCACAGACATCAGTAACCCCCATATTACCACGAATGAAGGAACATCCGAGGGAGAAACAAAGAAATAAATTTGAATTATAGCGAGCAATGAGTAGCCGATATACAAATGGAAACCAAGCTTCTTCCCTTGCCACATCATCAAGGTACCAACTAAGCCCACAAGCAAAACCAAAACAGAAACCACCGAATTGAAATAAAAATGCTCATTCAACGATTCAGACATGCGCTGCAATTTATCAAAGATCTCAGCAAATGAAAACAAATTCATGGATTTCATCTCATCGGCGATTTTCACAAACTGAACGCGCTGCTCAGTCATCTCTTCTTCGCCCAATGGCCCTGAAAAAAGCGATGCAAGAAGAGAAAATAAAGACATTCCAACATTTACAAATGTTAAAATACACAAAACAGTTAGCAATCCTGGTCGCTTCTCATTTTGTTTCAGCTCACTTCCTTCGTAATCTTCTATTGTATCCATGTTTTAAAGCTCTGTCTTGTAAACTTAATACTTTCACTGATAATTGGATGAAGATAAACATCATCTTCAATGAATTTAACTTTTTCTCTGTAAGCAGCAAACAATTTCTCAAGTGAATCAGATGTTTTGAGCGGTCTTCTAAACTCAAATGCCTGAGCTGCATTTAACAATTCAATTCCCTGTATCGTTTGACAATTTTCCAACACACGGTATAGCTTCGTTGCTGCATTGGCCCCCATACTGACATGATCTTCTTGTCCATTCGAGGAATCTATAGTATCAACCGATGCCGGCATGCACAGCTGTTTGTTTTGACTTACAACAGAAGCGCAAGCATACTGAGCAATCATAAGCCCTGAATTCAAACCTGGATTCGCCACCAAAAATGCAGGCAAATTTCTATTACCAGAAATCAATTTATAGACTCTTCGTTCTGAAATCGAACCCATCTCTGCCATTGCAATTGCAAGAAAATCCATCACCAAAGCAAGTGGCTGTCCATGGAAATTTCCCGCGGATACCACGTCATCTTCCTCTGGAAAAACTGTTGGATTATCAGTGACTGCATTTATTTCATTTTCAACTATTTGAGACACATAATTTAAAGTATCTAATGAAGCTCCATGCACCTGAGGAATACACCTGAAAGAGTACGGATCCTGCACATGTTCCTTTTCTTGAACAACCAATTCACTCCCTTTCAAACGATCATAAAACAACTTTGCTGTTTCAATCTGTCCACGTTGATTTCTAATCACATTTACATTTGCTTGAAACGGATTCAATCGACCATCATATCCTTCTAATGAAAGCGCTGCAACATAACTCCAATTGTTCCAAAGTCGCTCAGACATGGCAACAGCATGCGTTGCATAGGCACTCATGAACTGCGTTCCGTTCAACAATGCCAATCCCTCCTTTGATTTTAACACAACAGGCTTTAATCCTAATTCATCAAGAATTTCTTTAGAATGTCTCTTTTCACCCTTGAAATAAACCTCTCCTTCACCCATTAATGGCAGCGACAAATGTGCCAATGGCGCCAAGTCCCCGGAAGCCCCTAAACTACCTTGCTGAAACACTAAGGGCAAAATATTATTATTAAAGAAATAAATTAACCTTTCAATAGTAACTAACTGAACACCAGAATTTCCATGTGATAAACCTAGAATTTTTAACAGCAACATTCTTCGCACGATCGAAAGCGGAACTTCTTCTCCAACACCACATGCATGCGACAGTACAAGGTTGCGCTGAAGTGTTTCAAGATCGCCTTCGTCAATTGCTGTATTGCACAACGAACCAAAACCAGTGTTGATGCCATAAATCAATTGATCATGACCT
>CAISOQ010000335.1 GCA_903887095.1 uncultured Flavobacteriia bacterium | reverse complement strand
TTTACAGTGAAAATGAAAAGCAAAATCGCGAAGCAGAACCTAAGGAATGGTCTGAAAAACAAACAGAAACATTAGATGCATTGAAAGTAAAATTCGAAGAGCTATTATTTCAGGAACAACTCTATCTCGATAATGAATTAACTGCCTTTAAATTAGCAAAAGCGTTGGGCTCAAACACCAATTACCTCTCTGCACTCATCAATTCTCAATATGGAATGAACTTCGCTAATTTCATCAATCAGCAGCGTGTAGAGTATGCAAAAAAAGCACTGAAAAATGATGAAAACAAACTTCTTACTATTGAATCCATAGGCGAAAAATCAGGTTTCAAATCGAAATCATCATTCAATGCTGCTTTTAAAAAATTTACAGGTCAAACACCAAGTGATTACCTTAAAAAAGCTTAGCTAAAGCTTAAAGAATAATTAGCTTTTGAATGCTTGATTCTTCACTACCAATGGCTAATTGTACAAAATAAACACCTGAACTCAATTGAGGCGCAGTAACATGCATAAGAGTACCTCCTGTAAGAAGTTCGAATTGTTCCTCATGGATTTTTGATCCAGTTTCATTGAATATTGAAACAACAGCAGTTTGATTTTTGTCGATTGATTGCAATTGAACTGCCCATTCGCCATTCGCAGGATTGGGTTGAAGCTTCCAAGCTTCTTTCGAACTAGCACAATTAGATGTGACTGGCCCATAGATTTTTGTAACACCATCTTGGTCTACTTGTTTCAATCGATAGTAGGCTTTATTCCAAATACGCTCTTCATCTTCAAAGCTGTAATCTATTGCTGAATTTGAATTTCCTGCAGCTGACACTGTTCCAATTTCATACCACGCATAACCATCATCGCTTCGCTCTATGCCAAAATATTGTGAATTGTGTTCTGATGCCGTTTGCCAATTGAGACGCGTTAGACCATCGTTGCAATTTGCTGAAAGCGATTTCATTTCAACAGGTAAACCGGAAGGTGTGCTTACACCTGAAATAGCGTTGTAAGTATAGCTACAAAGATCACCTGCATAACCGTCTGCACGTAAGTAATATGTTTGACCAATTGTCAATCCACTCAGTGTATATGTCCCTGTGGAATTATTCGTTGCATAATTCAAACATGTCCCCGTAACGAGTGTTAATGCAGAACAATTCCCCCGGAAAACACTCAATTGCACCCCCGAATTATACGTGCACCCGGACACCGTATAATTGATTACAACCGAAGTAGCTGAAGGGATAAATTTTACCCATGAATCATTTTCAATACTCATACCGCAGACACTCGGGCTGCCGACTGAAGCTGTGTAATTACAACGTGTAGAACCTGTAAATGAATTACTCAAACCGATTGTGGGCGCACTGCTGCAATTATCATTGGGCTGTGTATTGGACAATTCAACAGTGAAATCCAACACTTTAAATTTCAAATATTCACCATCTAATGATGCCCATTCTTTGGATATACCAATGTAATAAGTGGTATTTGCTGCTAAATTTTGCGCACAAACACCAACGACATTTTCGAACTTGTAGGTAGATGTTTTACAACCAGAAAGAACCGTGCCGCTGCAATTATCCCAAACACCGATGGAATGAGGTCCATCTACAGCTTCGTTGTATGAAATCGTAAAATAGAATGTTTCACCAGCGGATGCACCTGTGGTATATTTAAATAGGTAGACATCCGAATTGACAAAACCACCAGAAGATGTTGTTGCAGTTCCGCAAGCTACATTCGCAGAAGTCACCCAATCTTGAATTCCATTTGTACCAGGTGTTGTAATATTGCTAGCAGTTGAATAGCCTGAAGCAATGGAGACAGCAGATCCACAGCTAAACTGACAAAAAGAAGCGTGTGCAATCAAACTCAATGAAAGAACTAGAAAAATATATCTCATGGCTTACCAATAATTTGTTCTGCAACAGCAGAAAATGGAACAAATAAATTCAATCGATTTTCAATTAGTTTCTTCATGGCTTCATCGTTTGTGGCTGCCATTATCTCAAGCCAATATGATTTTCGTTCCTCATACTCTTTATCAAGGAATACTTTTTTAGATGAACTCAATTCAAAATCATTTAATCTTAGAACCATTGCTTCTGCACTTTCTGCGCCATATGTTGCAACGAGGTAGTGACAAACATCAATTCTAGAACCATTTTCTTGCCCGAAACTTTGTAAAAGAAAAAAAGCTGAAAATAGCAGTGTTAAGGTGAGTTTAGATTGTAACATAGGTTTCATTTTTTGACAAAACTAGAGCAATGAAGACTAGCTTTCAACTGAACCATGTACCTATTCAGAAATCCGCACATTTTAGTTGTGAACTGCAGTGTACGAATTCATAAATCACTACAAAAGGCACAGTTATTGACAGCCCGATATGCAATAAATTAGAACAGATAGTAATGAAGACTTTTGAAATCACTTACTTTTGTCCTTCAAAAGAAAATTATATGCATAAAATAGCACTCGTACTTTCTGTTGTAGCAATTCTTTTTCAAGGATGCGCGCAGGATCAAACAAATGAGAAAAAAGCAACTCCAATTAAACGCGAACAACCGAAAGTTGAAGTAACCTTTACGCTCACTGATTTTCTAAAAGAGAACAAGGATCTGGACGCTGCAGTTGAAAAAGTTTTTGCAACGCTCGATGATACTGCAATTGTTGCGCAATTGATTATGCCTGCTGTTGGAAGATTAGGTCAAACGGATGCGACGATTCAAGCACATATCAAGCAACGCATCATTGGTGGTGTATTGATGCTAAATGGTACAAAAACAGAATTCACGAACTGGATCAAAAACTACGAAACAATGAATGACACCATTGGCAACCTCCCTTTCCTTTACAGTGCGGATGCTGAACCATCTTTGTTCAATAGAAAAATTGCGGATGCAGTAACCGTAAAAAAAGCGAATGAAATCAAATCGTTGGAAGAAGTGAAACAATGCGCAGAATTGATTTCAAAAGAACTGAATGCGATTGGAATCAATTACAATTTCGCACCAGTGGTAGACATGTCTGCCAACCAAACTGTAGGTTACAGAGGATTTGGAGCCAATCCAGCAAATCTTATTCCATGGTCTGACGCTTTCATCCAAACAACTCAATCCCACACTATTGCAGCGACTGCCAAGCATTTTCCTGGACATGGTCTAGTTTCTGGTGATACGCACAAATCTCTTCAAATGATTGACGGTGAATTAAAAGAAATTGGAAATTACCCGAAACTGATTGAAAATGGTATTTTGTCGATAATGGTTGCACACATTGGTGTGAAGAACAACCCTAAATATGACACGAAGGGGATGCCGGCAACTACATCTGAAACAATTGTAACGAACTTATTGCGTGAAGAATTTGGATTCAAAGGATTGATCGTAACGGACGCTATGAACATGGGTGGAGTAGCAAGTATTCCACAATGTGAAGTAAAAGCAGTAAATGCGGGTTGTGATATCGTTCTGATGCCTGTTGATGCGAAAAAAGCACACGCTGATATTTTGAAACTTTATAAATCAGATGCTGCATTCAAAAAGAAAGTTGACGCTTCTGCAAAACGTGTTATTCGTATGAAAATCGCTTT
>CAISOQ010000334.1 GCA_903887095.1 uncultured Flavobacteriia bacterium | reverse complement strand
TGGCGTTCTGCCTTGCCAGTTGTCACGAAAATGATAGCTGATGTCCCAGGCAATCATTCGCATTTTTTGTTCGGCTGAATTCAAATGGTCATTTCGGGCAAACTTTTTCTTAATGTCTGCTTTTTGATATTCGGTTAATGGCTCTGAAACCATTCCAAAAAAAGTATCAATCGGACTTGCATTTACATTTTGTAACGCTAATCTTCCTTCATAAAGCAACGGAACTACGGCCTTGTCCTTTACGGCTTGGTCAACTGTGTACGCATCTATTAAACCACCAAATTTCTCTGCGGTACTTTTATCTTTTTTGAATAATGGAGTTCCCGTCATGGCAATAAAACAGGCATTGGGCAATGTCTTTTGCATGTCGACATTGAACGTACCATGTTGTGTTCTGTGACCTTCATCTACCAACACAAATATGTCATGGCTATCTATTGGTCTGTTTATTTTCTTAACGGCTGCAACAAATTTATTGATGATGGTTGTAACTACCGAATCACTTTTGCTTTCGAGCAATTCTACTAAACGCTGACCAGTGGTTGCATTTTCAACAAACATTCCGCATTTTCTGAAAGTGCCTGTAATCTGATTGTCCAGATCGGTTCTATCAGTAACCAAAACAATTTTAGGATTACGGATACTCGGATCCATAGCAATAGCTTGGGCTAGCATTACCATTGTTAAAGACTTCCCGCTACCTTGGGTGTGCCATATTACACCACCTTTGCGTTTCCCGTTTTCAACCTGCCTTATGCGTTGCATAGATTTTTTGATAGCGAAAAACTGTTGATAACGGGCTACTTTTTTTTCTCCATTGTCAAACAAAACAAAATTAAAAACAACGTCCATCAATCGTTCAGGACGGCATAAACCATATAAATAATTATCCTGTTCAGTTATCAATATTTCTTCTTGCTCTAGAGCATCAAAGTATCGTCGAACGTATTTGAAGCGGTCCGAAAACAATTGTTCTTTTATAGAAATCTGAAGTGGTTTGTTTTTGAGTTCCCGTAATTTGCTATTGTAGTTACGTTCTTCTTCATCGCTGTTGAATTTCTCGTGCCAAGTTGCCCAAAACTTTTCGGGTGTAGCGTTGGTGGCATAAGCTGCTTCCTGTGTGGCAATACTTAATGTTAGTTGCGAATACACATACAAACTTCTTATTCCATCCTCTTGCTGGTTACGTAAATGCTGACTGATAGCTTGCTTCAAAGGTTCTTTCATGTCTGGCCTTTTACACTCAATAATGCAAAGTGGAATGCCATTCACAAACAACACTAAATCGGGGCGATAATGCTCTTTGCTTGTACTTCGCATCACGCTGAATTCTTCGCTTACATGAAATACATTGTTGCTAATGTTCTTCCAGTCTATGTATTGCAAGGTAAAACTCTTTTTGTCGCCATCTACACTTTGCTCTAATGCCTGACCTAGTGTAAGCAGATTGTATGCCTTTTCACTTGCGGCAATATAACCTTCGTTCATTGGCAGATTTTTCATCGCCAATACCCCGCGTTCAATATTATCGTCTGTAAAAATGCTGGTTTTAGTTGCACTTACCCTGATACTGTTGATCTCTTTCAGTTGCTTCCGTAATACATCTTCCAATAATACATTGGTGGATTTACCTCCTCTTTGTCTATCGGCTTCAGCCGGACTCAAATAGGTATAACCAAGATTCACCAGCATTTGTAATGCTGGGATTTGGCTGATATGGTCTTCTTTAAAACTTGGAGTTTCCATCTTATTTCTTATTCTTTTACAATGTTTTGCCAATTTTATGGCGAATTCAAAAAGGAGTTATAACCCTTGGTTATCAACACTTTGCAATTCAATTATTAGTATC
>CAISOQ010000333.1 GCA_903887095.1 uncultured Flavobacteriia bacterium | reverse complement strand
CCGATTCTTTCTTCATAAATCGCCTTTCCAATAACAACTGCAGGGATACCATTTTCCTTTAAACGAACAACATCTTGTAAATTTGAAACACCTCCGCTCGCAATCAACTGTAGATCCTGAAATGTTGTCATCAGCTCATTGTACAATTCAAATGAAGGACCTTCAAGCATACCATCTTTTGAAATATCCGTGCACAAAACATGTCTAATTCCCAACAAATAATATTCATGTATAAATTTAAACAAATCAATACTACTTGTTTCTAACCAGCCATTTACTGCAATTTTTTTATCTTTTACGTCGGCACCAAGAATGATCGATTCAGCACCATATTCTAAAATCCATTCTTTTATTTTATCAGGATCTTTCACCGCAAGTGAACCAATTGTTACTTGTTGTGCTCCCGCTGATAAAACAGCATGTAAATCTTTATCCGTTTTTATCCCTCCACCAAAATCAACCTTTAGAGTCGTATTCGAACAGATTCTTTCTAGAACAGATAGATTGATAACTCTGCCTGCTTTAGCACCATCCAAGTCAACCAAATGAAGCCTTTTAAATCCTGCTGCTTCAAATTGTAAAGCCACCTCCAATGGATCAGAATGATAGACTTTTTTTGAATCATAATCTCCTTTTGTTAGACGCACACAATTGCCATCTATCAAATCTATTGCTGGAATAATTGTCATTTCAATGTTAAAAATCGTTCTAAAATTTGTTCTCCCGCCTTGCCACTTTTTTCAGGATGAAATTGGCATCCAATAAAATTTTGCTTTTCCATTGCGGCAGCAAACTCGAATGGATAATTCGCCTCTGCAATTGTATAATCATTTTGGGGTGCGTAATAGCTATGCACAAAATAAACCGATTCTTTCATTCCATTCAAAAACCCTTTTGAATTAACAAGTTCATTCCAACCCATATGAGGAACTTTTAATTGTTCATCAAATCTCGTTATACGCACACCCTCAAAAATACCAAGTCCTTTCGTTTCTCCCTCCTCTGTTGATTCGCACATCAATTGCATCCCGAGGCAAATCCCTAAAACAGGTTGATTTAACTCAGGCAATAACTTATCCAATCCTTTTTGTTTCAGCTGTTGCATTGCAGATTCCGCATGACCTACACCCGGAAAAACAACCAAATCAGAGGACTTTATCATTTCCGAATCAGAAGACAAAATAGGTTCAATACCAAGCCGTTGAAATGCTGAACTTACAGAAAAAACATTTCCTGCACCATAATCTACAATTGTCAACTTCATCACAACATACCTTTCGTTGATGGCAATACAGCATTCACCCCGTCTCTTCTCTTTGCCATTTTAATTGCTTTCGCAAACGCCTTGAAAATCGCTTCAATTTTGTGATGCTCATTTGCCCCTTCTGCTTTAACATTTAGATTACACTTCGCACCATCTGTAAATGACTTAAAGAAATGAAAGAACATCTCTGTTGGCATCTGCCCAATCATTTCACGCTTAAATTCTGCTTGCCATTCCAACCAATTCCTACCTCCAAAATCAATCGCCACTTGCGCTAAACAATCATCCATTGGCAAACAAAAGCCATAGCGCTCTATCCCCAATTTTGTGCCAAGTGCTTTAGAAAAACATTCACCAAGTGCAATGGCTGTATCTTCAATTGTATGATGCTCATCTACTTGTAAATCTCCTTTTACATTAATTTTCAAATCCAAAGAGCCGTGACGAGCAATTTGATCCAGCATGTGATCAAAAAAAGAAATTCCTGTTTCAATTACCGATTTACCTGTACCATCTAAATCTAGCTCAATTTCTATTTCTGTCTCATTCGTCTTCCTGCTGTAACTAGCTTTTCGTTCTCCGAGTCTGAGAAAGGTATAAATCTCATTCCAATCCGTTGTTTGCAAGGCAACATGTTTCAACAATTCGATTTCATCTACTGACACCTCCCCTTTTCCAGGGTCTTTTGGATTGACCATATAAATCGCCTTTGAACCTAGATTCTTGGCCAATTCTACATCTGTCAATCGATCTCCGATTACAAAAGAATTTTTCAAATCAAATTCTCCATTCATGTAATGCGTTAAAAGACCTGTTCTTGGTTTTCGAGTTGGTGTATTTTCATCAGGAAAAGAGACGTCAATGCACTCTTCAATAAATTCTATTCCCTCAGTCTTCAAGGCATCTAACATTAAGTTATGAGGACCAATGAATGATTCATGAGGATAGCTGGCCGTCCCCAATCCATATTGATTGGTCACCATAACAAATTCAAAATCCAATTCGCGAGCAATTCGCCCTAAACCAGAAAAAACATTAGGATAAAACTTCAGTTTCTCAAAACTATCAACTTGAAAATCAACTGGCGGCTCCAAGATCAAAGTTCCATCACGATCTATAAATAAAAGCTTTTTCATACACTAAATTCACTTATTTTTTCGATTAATTCCCTATTTTCTGACGACGTTCCAACTGTCAATCGTAGCGTATTCAAACAAAGCGGCTGATTCGATCTATTCCTTACAACTAATCCTTTGCTAATTAGATAATTATATAATTTGTTTGCATCCTTTACTTTAACTAAAATAAAGTTTGAATCACTTGGATAAACCTCATTAATCTGTTGCAAACCCAACAATTCTTTTCGAAGCCAATTCCGCTCTGATTTGATTGTTTCTATTTCAGTTTTCACACGCTCAATTTCCTGCAATTTTTGAAATGCAAAATCTTGGGTCAACTGGTTAACATTATACGGCGGTTTAATTTTATTGATCCAAGAAATTAGGTCTTCAGAACCAAAGAGTAATCCCAAACGGATGCCAGCCATGCCATATGCTTTAGAAAAAGTTTGCGAAATAGCTAAATTTTTAAATTTCATTAGCTCTAGAACCATTGATGATTCTTCAGAGAAATCAATATAAGCCTCATCCACAACAACAATACCTCGAAATTCTTCAACAATTCGAATCAGTTGACTCTTTGGAAATGTATGTCCCGTTGGATTATTTGGAGAACACAAAAACAACAATTTACAATCAGCAGATTCTCGCAGAATGCGCTCCACATCCATTGAAAAATCATCGTTCAGCAAAATCTCCGTAAGTTCAACCTGATTTATTCTTGAAGAGACAGCGTACATTCCGTAAGAAGGGACAATTGTGGCCGCTCGATCTATATTGGGCCTACAGAAAAGCCGAAACAATAAATCAATGCATTCATCTGAGCCATTGCCAAGAAAGATCTGATCCACTCCGACACCTTTTATACTAGCTATGCGTCCCTTTAATTTTTTCTGCATTGGATCAGGATAACGATTTACGCCATTATCAAAAGGGTTTTCATTCGCATCAAGGTAAATTGATGCATCACCTTCAAACTCATCTCTCGCAGAAGAATATGGTTTCATTCCTAATAAATCAGGACGAATGTATTTTTCTAAATCAAAGTTCATCCTTTAATATTTTTTAACCGCACACTTACGGCATTTTTATGCGCATCCAACCCCTCCGCTGCAGCCATTTCTTCAATTGCCGAACCTATTTGCTGAATTCCATTTTTAGATATTTGTTGAAACGTTATTTTCTTCACAAACGAATCCAACGAAACTCCTGAATATTGCTTGGCAAATCCATTTGTAGGCAAGGTATGATTCGTTCCTGAGGCATAGTCTCCAGCACTTTCAGGGGTGTATTCACCAATAAAAACTGAACCTGCATTTACAATTCCATTTAATAGTTCCTCATTAAAACTCGTTTGCAAAATCAAATGTTCAGGCGCATACTCATTGATAATTGACAGCATTTCAACTTTCTGAACAAGAATAGCAGATGAATTCTCCAAGGCCATTTCTGCAGTTGCTTTTCTAGGTAAATCAGCCAATTGTTTTGTCAATTCAATTTCAACTTTTTCAATAATTGTATTGTCTGTTGCGACCAATACAACCTGAGAATCGCTGCCATGTTCGGCTTGTGAAAGTAAATCTGCAGCAATAAATGTCGCATTTGAGTTTTCATCAGCAACCACCATCAATTCACTAGGTCCTGCCGGCATATCTATAGCAACACCTAATTTTTGTGCGTATTGTTTTGCAGCTGTAACATATTGATTTCCTGGACCAAAAAGCTTGTATACTTTTGGTATTGTTGATGTTCCCAATGACATTCCTGCGATAGCTTGAACCCCTCCAACTTTATAGACTTCCTTTATTCCTATCAGCTGTGCTGTATACAGCACAGCTGGATGAACAGTCCCATCCTTTCTGGTTGGAGTACACAAAACAATTTGCTTACAACCAGCTATTACGGCAGGAATTCCTAGCATCAGTACCGTGGAAAACAAAGGAGCTGTGCCGCCAGGAATATATAATCCTACCTTATCAATGCCCACTGATTTTCGCCAACAAACAACACCAGGCATCGTTTCAATTTCTACAACTTCTTCACGCTGTGATTCGTGAAAGGTTTTGATGTTACTGGCCGCTAACTTAATTGCGGTTTTCAATTCAGTTGACAGTGCTTTTTCAGCTAAACTAATTTCCTCACCTGAAACAAGAAGCTCATTCAAGGACACGCCATCAAATCGTTCCGTGTATTTTTGAATGGCTTGATCTCCATTGATAGAAACATCGTCAAAAATGGATTTAACCAATTCTTCCATATCGCCGGCATCGATAGAAGGTCTCGTCAACGCCGTCTTCAAAGAAGTGCTATCGGGATAGATAAACTTTTTCATTTCCAACCAAAATTATCTTACCATCTTTTCTATGGGAACTACCAAAATACCCTCTGCACCAGCATCT
>CAISOQ010000332.1 GCA_903887095.1 uncultured Flavobacteriia bacterium | reverse complement strand
TGCACTGGACATGGTGTTCCGGGTGCGCTGATGAGTACGATGTGTTATGGCGCACTTTCGCGTTCGGTAAAAGAATTCAATTTGTCCGAACCTGGAATGATCCTTGACAAAACAAGTATTCTTTTGAAAGAATCATTTTCAAAAAGCAACACTGTTATTCATGACGGAATGGATATAGGGCTTTGCGTGTGGGACACCAAATCCAATGAACTTTTCTTTGCAGGAGCCAATCGTTCATTATTTTCAATACACGAAGGTGATTTAATTGAGGCAAAAGGCGATCGTCAGTCTATTGGAAATTCCGAGACGACTATTCATTTTACATCCCACAAAGTCGCATACACTAAAAATATGCTTATTTATCTCTTTACTGATGGATTCACAGATCAATTCGGCGGACCTGCAGGGAAGAAATTCAAAACTTCACAATTAAAAGAACTACTTCTCTCCGTTCATACAGAAGATTTGGAACAGCAAGAAGAATTACTCCGTTCGAACTTAAACAACTGGATGAAGGGTTACGAGCAAATAGATGACATTTGTTTGATGGGAGTAAAACTTTAATACGCTAATTTTCCATTACTAATCGGTCAACCTTTTCAATGTGTTTTTTCGGAATTCTAATTGCTGAAATTTGGCCATCCAGGAATTCAAACGTAAAGCGAAACACACGTTCATCGGAGAAAATATCCTGCATTTCGCCGAAGGCAGCAAAATAAGGCAAGCCATTTTTCCGGAAATGTATTTTCTTATCGCAACGAATTTCCAATACCTCTGCACCACACGAGCTATCGAGTGCAATTCCTTTATTGAAATAAGCGTGCTGGAAATCCGCAATTCCCTCTTCTCCAAAAAATAGTTTATGAAAATAACTCAAGGCTTTTGCCTTTGTGAAACGACCCATGAAAATGCCATCCTTGTGCAATAGTTCTTGCAATAAACTTAAATCATTGGAGACAAAAGCGTGTGAAAAATCTTGCATCAATTTAGAATTTTCTTTTTGTTGTCTTTCTGTAGTTCGAATAATGGTCATTGTGGTTTTAATTTAATTGTGATTAGTTGCCCCGCTTTTGTCAAAAGGTATACCAAAACAAAAAAGCAGATGAAATTTTAAGAATCATAGTTTTTATTTATCATTTTTATTAAATTCATATCAAATTCTGATAGATGAAAACATTGATTTCTTGGTACGACAAAAGCGATTTTATTGAGGGGAAAGTTAATCCTGAGGGCCCAGTCATTTCCTTTCATGCACATTTTTATAAGCACGAAAGACATGTAATCTTGTCAGCTCGAAAAGATGAAAACAGCGATACAGCCGGAGCTCACCTAAGTCATTACCTGCGAAAAACCTTTCCGGAAAGAGTCATTGAATTTCACTATCTCGACATACAAGACCCCATTGATCACCGAGAAATACAGGCAAAAGTACACCCACTTCTGGCCTCATTGAAAGAAGATGCTATTGATATATTCGTTTCACCGGGGACGCCCGCAATGCAAGTTGTGTGGTACCTCGCCCACATGAGTTTAAACCTGAACACAACGCTTTACCAAACGCGACCAGCCCGATTTACAACAAAAAAGGACAGGCCTGAATTGATCAAAATTCAGATGGAACGATCTAACCTCGGAATGACAGCTCTTTACCACCAAGAAGAAATTAAACGACCTTCAGGAACAGATTATTTCACAACATCTACAATTGAAAAAATTTATGATAATGCCCGAAAAGTGGCACAAACGGATGAAGTAACTGTACTTGTGCTTGGTGCTAGTGGCACGGGAAAAGAAAACCTTGCAAAACACATTCATTTCAATTCAGTGCGAGCGGAAAAGCCATACATTGCCATCAACTGTTCGGCTTTTAGTGACACCTTGCTTGAATCCCGTTTATTCGGGTATAAAAAGGGAGCGTATACCGGTGCGGATAAAGATTCCATAGGTCTTTTCGAACAAGCGCACGAAGGAACCATTTTTTTAGATGAAATCGGTGACATCTCCCCCTACATGCAACAATCGCTATTGCGTGTTTTACAAGAAAAAGAGATCATGCCCCTCGGTGGAAAAGCAAAAAAAGTAGATGTCCGTGTTATTGCGGCCACCAATCAAAATTTAGTAAAACGCTGCGAGGAAGGCCATTTTCGGTGGGACTTATATTATCGTTTATCCGTTGTGGAGCTCGATCTACCAACCCTCATGCAGCGTGGAAAAAAGGATATAAAAGAAATGATCGATCATTTTTTAACTCAAAAAAAGAAACAACTCCGTAAATCAAAAAAACTGACCATTGATAAATCAGCAATGGACGTATTACTTAATTATTCCTATCCAGGAAATATCCGCGAATTGGAAAATATCATTTCTCGACTTTATGTATTCAATGAAGAAAAAGTCACTCTGGAAGTCCTGCCAAAGCGTCTACAACAGGAACCAATGAACCAACCATTGAACATTGAATTCGTTGAAAAGGAACACATCAAAAAAGTATTAAAGCATTTTGAAGGAAACAGGAGTCAAACAGCAGTTGCGATTGGCTGGGCCTACAACACGTTAATGGCTAAAATGCAGAAATATGGTTTGAGCGAGTTAAATGAATGATGGTTTATGGTCTAGCGCCTCGAAGAACGATTCTAAACCATTCAACCTAGGTGTTATTCATAACTCAGCAATTCACGATTTAAAAGAATTTTTTTTGCTTCACCCCTTGCGCCTTGGATATCATAGAAATCGAGCAATTCAACTCCTACAGCACTTTTTAATTTTCCACGAATTCTGGATAATACTTCGTTCACATTGTTTTCGCTGACATCAGTGAGGCGATCAATCCGGTTGATAATATCTGCTTGATCAGAAAGATTGGTAGTCATTCCATAAATTTCTAACAGTTCATTGCGGTAATCGATAATTTCTGGTAATCGAATTCCGTTTGGATTGTTTAAAAACAAGAGGTAAAGAGCTCGCTCGCTTGGATTCAGATTAATCTCTAAGTTCCCAAGGTCTTTCAAGAAAAGTCTTTTTGTTGGGCCTTTCACAAGCAAACGACTGGGTTTTTTGAATAATTTTATGCGTTGTCGGAAAGACAAACTCATGCGAATTTCTTCAATAATTTCAAAAATTTGATTCAAATACGAATGATTGATATCTGCCTTTGCAATTAAATCAAGACATGCCGGGCAAACATCTCCAGTTCTCATTTTCAAAATGATTTCTTTTTTGTCTAGACAGAAATCCTGCACACAGCCTATCGCCTGATCATGTAAATTATTTAAAATAGATTCCCTGCTCTTGAACATTAACCCTCTAAGAACCCAAACGATTACCTCATAAGCAATTGGAAATCGAATATCTACAGCTTCTCCGAAATAAAACTTCCAATCATCTGTGTGAATGAAGAAATTACGCATTGAATCATCAACACTTCCAAACCAATTTTGATTGTTTGGAACATCTGTAAGAAGGACAACAACATCCTCTGATGATACATGCGAAAAACAATTTCTGTAATTGATACATTCTTCAAACAATTGTTCCCAACTAGCCCTTCTCACCTCCTTTGGAAAAATATAACTCGGTCTTACTATCGAAGCATCCATCATGCTGTAAACACGTCTGTTTTGCTTCTCAAAGTCATCTTTTCGCTCCCAAATATGATCAATCAAATCAAGATTACGGATATCCACTTCACTTTCAATAAAATTGAGAGGCCCCGGAACATGTTGCAACAAATGCAACACATTCCGGTAGGTATCAATGCTCAAATCCTTATCTCTCAATAAATGGATGTTCATAGTCTATTCTTTATTTTTTCTGCGATCTCTATCTTCGAAAATATCAAAAATCCCTGTCTTAATGTTACCCTCATGCTTTGATTTTGCATATGCACCAAGAGAATTCCCAATGTCCATCATATTCTTCCGCATATCATCTTTACTAAAAGACATCACATTTTGTTCTTGTATGTTCAGCATACGCGAAGTCTGCATGGCATCAATATCTGCCCCTACGAAACTGAAATTCCATTTTCCGGTTGATTCTAACTCCTTGATTTGTGATGCAATCTGAAGGTAATCAAAAAACCGAGAGGAATTTTCATGTCCATCGGTCAAAATAACAAAAACTACACTTGCTTCATTTTCTTCTACACTTTCACCGTGTACTTCTTTGATCCGCTTAATAGAAAACCCAATCGCATCTAAAAGCGCTGTCATGCCGGAAGGAACATAGTTTTCAACACTCAACAAGGGAATGTTCTGAACCTGCAAATCTCTGAAAGGATAAGCTATTTTGTCGTTAAATGTTGTTAAGGACAAGCAAAACTCTTGCTCAGGAAACTGAGCTTGTAATTCAGTAATCTTTTTCAGCTGCTCATTAAAACCTGAAATTGTTCCAGATAGGCAGTCGCTCATTGACCCACTTTTGTCAAGCACAAATTGATAGATTGTTTTTTTGTTTTTCATAATTATAAAATTTAAAAGTTACAGAACAAAATTGCTGTGATTCGTTTCGAACATGAAATCCTTGCAACCTTGCAAGATGATTTTTACTTATTTATTCGACATTGAATTCAGCATTAAAAGATGATTTCATGCGGTTGTAAATTGGGTCATCAGCCCCCCTCACTTGTCCGATGAATGAAAGATACCCCTCCAAGCGTTTAATGAAAAATCGACATTGTTCCTGGTTTGGTTTGGTTGCAAGTCCAAAGTGCTTAATTGTTGCTGACTCAATCCCATTCAGCTTTAAATCGTGTAACATAGCCCTAACTTTTTTGTAAAATTTTCGGTCTACGTTCAATCGTTTATTCACTGTAACACCCGTTACACTTTGTTTGCGATTGCGGGATTGAATTCGAAATTTTCCATCATTCAAGCAAAAACCGTGTTGTTCGATAATTTTTTTTAGGCCACTCACCCAGTCATCTTCAAAAGGCAATTCTGATGAAAAGGTCAGATCATCGGCATATCTGGTGTATTCAACTTGTTTCAAAAAAGCATAAAGATGAAGCGCTTTGTCCATCTCCAAACAAACAAAATTTGATAGAACTGGGGAAGTTGGCGCACCCTGTGGCAGATGACCGTCAATTGTGGTCAATAATGCAAGGCAGGTTGATAAGTGGTGGTCGAAATTAAACAACTCTGAAAGAAACAACTCCCTTATCGACTTTGCTTTTATTGATGGAAAAAAATCTTCCAAGTCGAGATTCATGACATATTTCTTACCGACGTGTGGTAATGCATTTGAAACGATATTTGCTTTGTTTTCATGCGTACCATTTGTCAAAACAAATCCATGAACATACTCAGGTCGCATTTGAATATACGTGGATTGAAGGTAGCTGTTCAAACGTTTTTGGGCGCCCAACAACAAATACTCGGGCACCTCCAGTTTTCGTTTACCGCCTCTTTTTTTGGGGATCAAAACCACCGTATATGTTGGTGAATTGATAAGTCGTGTAAGCACTTCCGGAGCCAATTGAACCAATAAACATAAATCTACTGAGTTGAGCATAGAGAGGAAAAGCACTGTTAATTTCTCGCTCTTTTTAAGATATCTCCAACGGCGATCAGCCATAAAAACAGATCGTGAATACCGTTCTTTTCGCAAAGAATATCTGTATTGTTCTGCTAGTTTCTGGTATTCAATCATCTTGTTAAATTAAAAAGAGCCGCTGCCTGTTATATCCACAATGTGCGTTGTTCTGTTGAAGGGAGCGAAGCGAACTGAAACAGAACACGCCAGTCTCAATTTCTCCCCATCACAATTGGATTGCAGGAACACAATCACAAGTCGCGCATTCGACTCATATCTTTCGGCAACGGCTCACTTTTCATTAAAATGGTGTATCATTTTCATCTAAACCACTCTCATTCAATCTTTTTGGTGATATATATATCTCAAACATATTTTCTTCAAATGGCGTAAAGCTGGAAAATGACAAGTTTGCTTTCAATGCAATACGTGTAATTGGACCCATTCGGTTTTTTGCCACGATCAATTCTGCGAGGCCAACAGTGCTTCTGCCATCCTCATCGCATAGAAAACCGTAATATTCAGGCCTGTAAAGGAACATTACCTTATCTGCATCTTGCTCAATTGCACCACTTTCACGCAAGTCGGACAAAATTGGTCGCTTATCCCCTCCCCGCATTTCTACTGAACGGCTCAATTGACTCGCAGCAATCACCACAATTTTTAATTCGCGTGCAATCGACTTCAGCATTCGACTGATATAAGCCATTTCCGCCTCGCGATTGTGGCGATAACGATTGGAACTCAGTAGCTGCAAATAATCAATAAATACCACGCGCACCCCTTTTTCCTCCACCATTCGTCGGCACATTGCTTTAAATGCATTCATTGAATGAACCGCACCATCGTAGACATGAAGTGGTAATTTATCATTGCGCTGCCTGAATGATTCGATGCGCTTCACTTCTTCATCGTTAAGTTGAGTACGAAGTATTTTTTGATTGTCGATTTTCAAGGAAGCCGATAAAATGCGTGAAAGTAAAAGTCGTTCAGAAAGATCAAGACTCACATAGAGAACCGGATATTTGCAAATCATTTTCAAGGCTAGGTCAATCAGAAGATGTGTCTTGCCCATTCCTGGTCGAGCACCAATCACCACCAACTCTCCAGCAGGAAATCCACCAAGCTCTTTATCAAAATTGGACCAACCTGAAGGAATGATTTCTGATGAGAAATTATCACTATTAAATTTGTGATTTCCCAACAAATCATGCATATTCGAAGGCTCCATATCCTGCGCTTCTGCCAAGGTGTGATCAAGTAATAATTGCTTGACCTGTTCTATAAGTGCAAGCTCATCCCTATACTCTTGATTTGTAATTATTTTTAGACGTTGAAGAAAATCTTTGTTCATGGACTTCACAATTTTTCATTCCCTTAGCCAACTTTCAGACCAAAATAAAAACAGTGACTTTCGTCAACTTTTCAGTCAAAATAAATGGCATATTTTGAAAAATGTATCAAGAAATGATACTTTGTTTTTTTTATAAAACGATGCGATTCACATAGACCATTTTACTGACTTTCAAACAATTTTATTGGTTGACAAAAACAAATGCGTAACTTTCCATTGTCTAAGGACTACTGTTCACTCATTGAAAAATTAAACGCTTCCAAAAAGCAATGCTTCATTTCAGCAAATACGAGCATCCTACATCCAAAGAATGGGTTACATTCATTCATGGTGCAGGTGGAAGCAGTGCCATTTGGTACCAGCAAGTAAAATCTTTCAAGAAAGAATTCAATGTACTTTTAGTTGATTTGAGAGGTCACGGGAAATCAAAAAAACCGTTGAATGAAAAATTCAAACGCTACTCTTTTGATACGATTGGTGACGATATCATTGAAGTGTTGGATTTTTTGAAAATTGAATCATCCCATTTTGTTGGAATTTCATTAGGAACAATCATTATCCGGGAAATAACAGAGCGTTATCCTGAACGCACCAAAAGCATGATCATGGGTGGTGCGGTAATGAAAATCAACACCAAAGGTCAAATACTTATGCGCTTGGGCAGTTTGACGAAATCAATCATCCCATATTTGGTTTTATACCGTTTTCTGGCGTGGGTGATCATGCCGAAAAAAAATCACAAGGAATCACGTATTCTCTTCATTAACGAAGCAAAAAGACTCTATCAAAAAGAGTTCATTCGTTGGTTCACGCTTGTTTCTCAAGTAAACGCCTTACTTAAGCTTTTCAGAATTAAAGATGCTGGCAAACCAACGTTGTACATCATGGGGCAAGAAGACCACATGTTTTTGCCTTCGATTTCAAAATTGGTAGAAAACCATTCTTCTTCAACCTTAATAGTCGTTCCGAATTGCGGTCATGTTGTTAATGTGGAGCAGCCCGATTTTTTTAATGACTCAGTCATTCAATTCATTAAAAAACAAAGTAGTTAGAAGCTGTTCGTAAGCTTTATCCTTACTTCGCTTTGTTTTTAAACTTATCAAGTCCTTGAAAAATCATATCAACGACTTCGTTAATTGGAAGCGCATTGGAATTTGTCACTTTTATGCCACCTACTTGAAATTCCAAACTTCCTATGTTGTTGAAACCTGACAATCTTGTTCTTTTTGAGAATTTTCTTCTCCGATCAACTCCGTACGCCTTCATTTTGACCGTAACATATGGTTTTAATCGCGAGTAGCTTGCGAGCTCATTTCCAAAAGTAAACGTTTTAAACAACCCAAGATAAATTTTATATTTTACATAATACTCCATGTTCTCAGTTCTCATTGCTTTTCGTCTAGAACCTCTCGGTAATCCGCCAACATAATCTTGCGAGGGGCTGGTGCGTAATTCTTTGCCTTTTTTACTTAAAGGATAAATAACGCGGGTTTTAGCATGCAACTCATTTGAAGTTATTGTTTGTATTTCGTTTATTACAGAGTCAACTAAATTTTGTGGAATACTCAAATTATCAAGCCCGAAATTACCCCCTCCATTTAAATTCGTAATAACTTGAGAATTTGTTATACGCTTATCAATAAACCATTTCACTTTATATATTCCTGCAGTTCCTTGCGCGAAAGATGAGAAACCAATTATCAGGTAAATTAAGATCACTACGTATTTCATACCACTATTTATTTTTCTTATTAAGGGATGTACCTATTCATTCTTATTAAAAAACGTATGCTTTTTAGGAGCAACAGGACTTAATTAAAATTAAACAAAAAACCCTCAATTCAAACAGAATCAAGGGTTTTAATCACATAATTAGTACTCGGAGCGGGACTTGAACCCGCACGGGCAAATGCCCACAGGATTTTAAGTCCGGCGTGTCTACCAATTCCACCATCCGAGCATCCTGTTAGTAAAAAGAAAGGAGCTAAGTGCTCCCTTATTTACTGGAGCGAGAGACGGGATTCGAACCCGCGACCCCGACCTTGGCAAGGTCGTGCTCTACCAACTGAGCTACTCTCGCATTAAATTTTTATAATTCTTCTCGTTTGAAGAAGTTTGCATTCGTTATTGTATGTCGTGCTCTACTCCGCCGCGGCGGAAGCTACTCTCGCATTAAATTTTTATAATTCTTCTCGTTTGAAGAAGTGCCACATGCGTTGTGGCGGGCGACAAATGTAAAAAGTATTTCTAAAACTACAATAAGCAGCTATTATTTTTTTTATCCTCCCGTTAATTTCTTGATGTCATTTAGCTTCATTAGGGCCTCAACAGGTGTCAAAGTATTTATGTCTATTGACACCAACTCTTCACGAATTTGCTCTAATACAGGATCATTCAACTGGAAAAAACTCAACTGCATGCCCGAATTTTCAGCTGCCTGATTCACGGCTTCTTTCATTTTGGATTTTGAAGCTGATTTGATTGTGCCTTTCGTCATGTCGTGGGACGCTTCCAATTCTTTCAACATCGAAGTAGATCGCGCCAACACCTCTGCCGGCATGCCTGCTAACTTTGCAACATGAATACCAAACGAATGCTCACTGCCGCCTTCAACCAACTTGCGTAAAAACAGTATCTTATTGCTAATCTCTTTTACAGAAACATTGAAATTCCGGATGCGAGAGAACTTTTTAGTCATTTCATTCAACTCATGGTAATGCGTGGCGAACAAAACTTTTGCCTTGTATTTCGGGTGTTCGTGCAAGTATTCGGCAATTGCCCAAGCAATAGAAATTCCATCATAGGTACTCGTTCCTCGTCCAATTTCATCCAAAAGAATTAAACTGCGATCCGATAAATTGTTCAAAATACTTGCAGTTTCATTCATTTCAACCATGAAAGTTGATTCTCCTGAAGAAATATTATCCGATGCCCCTACCCTCGTAAAGACCTTGTCAACAAGTCCCAATTCGGCCTTAGCTGCAGGGACAAACGAACCCATCTGAGCCATCAAGCAAATCAATGCTGTTTGACGCAAAATCGCACTTTTACCGCTCATATTCGGTCCCGTAATCATGATAATCTGCTGTCCTTCATTATCGAGTTGAACAGAATTAGGGATGTATTCTTCGCCTATTTTCAACTGCTTTTCAATCACAGGATGTCTGCCGTCTGTAATAGCAATCCCAACTCCCTCGTTGATGATAGGGCGAGTATAATTATTGTCAATGGCGATTCTTGAAAACGACAACAAACAATCGAGTTGTGCGATTAAATTCGCATTGTGCTGAATAGGTTGAATGTAATCAGCCATGCTGAAAACGAGATCCTGAAACAACCTTGATTCAATCGAATAGATGCGTTCTTCTGCACCCAAAATTTTTGATTCGTATTCTTTCAATTCCTCGGTAATATAGCGTTCAGCGTTGACCAATGTCTGTTTACGAATCCATTCCTCTGGAACTTTGTCTTTGTGCGTATTTCGAACTTCTAAATAATACCCAAACACGTTGTTAAACGCAACTTTCAAACTTGGAATACCTGTTCGATCTGATTCTCGGTTTTGAAGCGCTTCCAGGTACTCTTTTCCATTTGTTGATATGGTTCGCAATTCATCCAGTTCTTCATTGTATCCCTCACGAATTACGCGTCCTTTACCCAATTGCACAGCGGGGTCATCCACCAAGGTTTTTTCTATCAATTCCACCAATGCTAAACACGGATTGAGCTGATCCTTCATCTTTTGAAGCAGCAATGCATCCGTACCAGACAACCAATCGCGCATTGGTCCGATTTGCTCCAGGGTTCTTTTCAACTGAATAACCTCTTTGGGATTTACTTTGCCAACAGCAACCTTTGAAATCAATCGTTCTATATCTCCAATTTCTTTTAAACGTTCTGCCAACTCAAAAGCAGATTCAGTTTCTTTCAATTGTTCAACTGCTTCCAAACGCTCTCTAATTGGTCGTTCGTCTTTCAGTGGCAACACAATCCATCGTTTGATCATTCGACCACCCATTGGTGTAAGTGTTTTGTCCAGAACATCCGCCAGCGTTGTAGCATTGTCGTGCGGCGAACTAATAAGTTCAAGGTTTCGTACAGTGAATCGATCCAACCACACGTAACGTTCTTCTTCAATCCGAGCAATCGATGTGATATGCCCTAAACGGGTGTGTTGATTTTCTGAAAGGTAATGCATCACTGCGCCTGCAGCAATTATTCCAAGTGGAGCATTTTCCACTCCAAAACCTTTCATTGAATTCGTTTCAAAATGTCGATTTAGTGTTTCATTGGCATAATCATGCGCAAAAACCCAATCCTCTAAGCGGTAACTGTAAAACTTCTCAGAAAATAGCTCTTGGTAATCCTTCGACTTATTTTTCTGGTAAATAATCTCGGTGGGCTCAAATCCCTGTATCAATTTTTCAATGTAGAGTTTCGGTCCCTGTGCTACTAAAAATTCACCGGTAGAAACATCTAAAAAAGAAATACCATGTTCATTTTTATCAAAGTGGATGGCACACAAGAAATTGTTCTTTTTCTGCTCCAAAACCTGATCATTGAAAGCAACACCGGGCGTAACCAACTCAGTGACTCCCCTTTTCACAATCGTTTTGGTCATTTTAGGATCTTCCAATTGATCGCAGATTGCAACACGCTGACCGGCCCTCACCAGTTTTGGCAGATAGGCGTCAAGCGAATGGTGAGGAAATCCTGCTAATTCAATTTCCGAAGCGGATCCACTGCCCCGTTTTGTGAGAATGATTCCTAAAATTTTGGATGTTTTAACAGCATCTTCGCCAAAGGTTTCGTAAAAATCCCCCACACGAAATAACAGTAAAGCCTGCGGATGCTTGGCTTTGATCTGATTATACTGCTTCATTAAAGGCGTTTCCGAAACGCTTTTTTCCTTTTCCTTCGACAAATCAACTGATTTTTTCAATTTTGCAGGTAAATTTAGGGCCAACTGCCGATTAGACAAAAATTCTAGCGGCCATCTTATCAACAATATGAACAGAAAGCTGAAATTGTGGGAACTTGATCGAGTGAGCGAAGATGAATTCAAAGCGCAGCAAAAATTCCCGTTGATTGTTATTTTGGAT
>CAISOQ010000331.1 GCA_903887095.1 uncultured Flavobacteriia bacterium | reverse complement strand
CGGCTTTTTCTGAATTTGTGTCTTAAAATAGCCAGTAAGTCAAGTTTATCCTTGCGTCCTTGCGGTTTATTTCCTTACCACAAATACGTTTCCCTTTTTTTAGAGGGAGTAAGGCGTTGCATTGAGCATGTCGAAATGGAGAGGAATTGAACTCTTGAACTAATTGAACTTTTGAACGTTCCTTTGAACGCATTGAACTAATTGAACTTCATTTGAACATACCTTGAACTCCCTTTAAACGTTCCTTTGAACGCATTGAACATACCTTGAACTCCCTTTAAACGTTCCTTTGAACGCATTGAACTCTTGAACTCCTGAACGCATTGAACTGTTGAACATATATTGAACGTTCCTTTGAATCCCCTAACCCCTCAGCTCCCTCTCCGCTTCCTTCGCTTCCTTCTCTTCTCTTTCCGGTCTATAATGCGCTGTGAGTACTAAAACCAAAAATGGTAAAACTGGAGCTTTGAATCTCACTAATATTCCAAATAATATCGAAGTGAATCCTGCGAAAAATGCCAGGATGACGGCGAAAGCGAAGCCATAGATGAGCAACTCATTGCTGCGTATGCGTTGAATCCGTTGTGCAATTTTGGGACCAGTGAAAAAGCGATAGGTATAATACAATAAAACCATACTCTCTATTCCATTCAGTATTAGGCTAGCATTGAGCGCCTCCCAAATAAAAGGCCTGTAAAATCCCGCAACAACTGACATTGGGAAGGCGGCCATCATGCCGAGCGGAGTGTACGATACGTCTCCAAGGGTATAGCGCTTATCACCATAGGTTTTGTTCGTGGTCATATCTTCGTAAATAATTTGTGCCTCCGCTAAAAATTCGCTTCCGATCGAACTTTGAAAGAAACCTAATATACCAACAGCGACTGAAGTGAAGGCTAGAAACCTAACAAAGCGGGCATTCGTGCTTTTTCTACCTTTGTTGCGGCCTACACTTGCGCTATAGGCAAAAACAAGAGGTCCTACCACTGTCATTAACATAAAAGAACGTACACGGAAGAAAAAATACATACAAATCAGTAAAACGAACCAGTTTTTTAGGGTGCTCTTTTTTTCAGGAGAAATAACTTGGTTGAGGTGTACAATAAAATAGCAAACAGTCACCCACATGACAGTATCTTTTGAAATCCCCCCACACCAGAAACTCAAAGAAGGTATAAATAAAATTGCCAATGCAGCATGCCAGTTGTTGTGTAACTTATGTTCAAGCACTACTTCGTACAAACGCCATGACGCATTGGTGGTAATATAGGCAAATATAAGTGACATTAATATGTAGCCTTTGAAGGTGAAAAAACCAAATATTGAAGCAATTTTACTAATGAAGAAACTCGCACTCTCTTCGTAAACCCTTCCATCGGGATAACCTGTAATTGAATTGAAGTTAACTCTTAGATGTTCTACTGGATAGTTGTTCCAAACCTCATCAAAGTAGGCGAAGGGTTTTTCAAAGAATAAATTATTCAATTTCACCGAACCATCCCAAAAGGCAATAGAATCACCACCACCTTTGTAGAATATAATGTAGAAAGCGGCATTGGCATAGGTGAATAAAAGTTTGAAAAGGAAGGCGCGCATGTAATACTTATAGTAATCTTGTCCTTTGTTGTTGCGCGATCGGATATAGGCGAGAATCGTCAGCACACAAAAACCGAAGAAGGTTGCCATAATATCAATCGGCGTGAAGAATTCGTAACCCTTCGCGAACTTTACTGTTTCTGCCGTACTGAACAATGCAAACATATTCCAAAGATAGGCATTTAGGAAATCAAGAAAGTTCAATTTGTTCAATTTGTTCAATAGTTAAGGTCTCGATACGCCTCCTTCGTCGGCACTTCAGCCACAGATGACAGGCGACCTGTTATCAATATTAGACAGCTGACCGAGTGGCCGCTTCAGCGGCTGTATCGAGGGCAAGCTGGACAATGTTCAATGCGTTCAATAGTTCAAGTGTTTCATGAGAATAAAAGCCGAATACTTGTCCGACGTGGAGGAAGTGTCATCCGTGGCAGATCTACCTAGGCAAGGAGGATTCAGTGAGATATTCCTACCTTTGACCTATGAAAATCAAATTCATCTGCATCGGAAAAACAGGAAAATCTTTTTTGGAGGAAGGAGAGAAAGAGTATTTGACACGATTGAAGCATTATGTTTCGATTGAACGAATTGAGATTGCTGATATCCGAAATGCAAAGAATTTAACCAAAGAACAGGTAAAAGTGCAGGAGGGAAAAGAGATCCTTTCAAAGATGGGACCTTCTGATATACTAATCTTGCTCGATGAACGGGGTGATCAGTTCTCATCTGTTTCATTTTCAAAGTACATACAGCAAAAATTTAACAGCTGTGGAAGAACGTTGGTTTTTTCCGTAGGTGGGGCCTACGGTTTTTCAGAGGAAATTTACGAACGAGCAAATGGGAAAATTAGTCTTTCGAGTATGACCTTTTCCCACCAAATGGTCCGCATGATCTTTTTTGAGCAACTCTACCGCGCAATGACTATCCTCAAAGGGGAGCCATATCACCACGAGTGATGAGATCACAAGGTCAATAGTTCAAGGTGTTCAATATGTTCAAAAGTTCAAAAGAAGGTTCATACGTTCAAGTGTTCCACAATTCTTTTTTAGTTGATTGTTTCATTTTCAAAAAAGGCACTGTTTTTGTTAGTGCAAATTGCAAAATTTTCGAAAAATGAGTTTTTTAT
>CAISOQ010000330.1 GCA_903887095.1 uncultured Flavobacteriia bacterium | reverse complement strand
TTGCTCCTTCAGAACCTTCATTTACAACAATACCGGTATTTTTCAGCGCTTTTTCAAATTCATAAGCTAATTGATATTCGGGATCAGGCATACTCCCTTTTACAGAATAATTTGTCCTGTTCAATGGAAGTGATCCAGTACCAAAACGGTCATTCGAAAAAGGACCACCGTAGATGTATGAATTGTCGTCATTTACATTGGCAGATTGAATGTAATTATGGAATGTTAATCCTGGAATTTCAGGAAAATAATTTATTAACGTGGTCGGAGATCCTGCGGTAGCCCCCGTTTTAAAATTGTATCGTATTGTATTGTCAAATAGACAAATCCCTGAAGGTCCTGCGCCGTAATAATTTCCAATGTCTACCCAGCTCCATCCATCAGGAACCCCTGCATAACCGAATTCAGATCCGTCGGCTATGATTTTTCCCTTAATTTGTTTAATGCCAGCAGACGTTATTGAATCAACCCAAGATTTTAAAAAATCCTTTTCATGTCCTTGCTGCGTAAAAAAACGGCTTCCAAGTGTCATGTCTCCCCCACCTCTTATCCAAATATTCCCATGCAACACACTGTCAGGGGAAACACTGCCATCTATGTAGATCCTTGTTTTTGGCCTGTAATCCGGACCAAGTATTTCAATTGCTGCAGCAGTCGAAAATAATTTTGCTGTTGAGGCAGGCGGCAAGCCTAATAATGGATTTTGTTCCACAATCTTTTCACCAGTTTCGGCGTTAATAGCTAAGAATGAAATGCCTGCATGCTGAAATTCAGTAGATTGATGTAGATTTTTAACCGCAGATTGCAGTTCTCCTTGAGCAACAGCAGATTTTAAAGTTGCTGCAATAGCAAAAAATAAAAGGATTTTCAGTAACTTCATACCGCTTTTTGGTTCTTGTAAAGTTGATAATTTATATCAATTTGTTGAGCAATTATAGAGTTGTTTTATCAACAACTTGTGCTTGAGAAAGATACGCGACAGGCGGAATGAAAATTAAGTATGCAGCAAAAGCGTAAGATTCGAGTTTTAAGGATAATCAATCGTTTCAATATGGGTGGGCCGACCTACAATGCAACTTTCTTAACGCGTTTTCTGTCGGATGATTTTGAGACGCTACTCGTGGGAGGAATGCCTGAGGAAGATGAGACGGATTCATTACATATTTTGAAGCAATATGGTATCGAACCACTGTTGATTAGGGAGATGAAAAGGCAACCTAGTTTTTTTCAGGACAGGGCAGCGTACAAGAAATTGAAAAATATCATGGCTGAATTTAAGCCAGACATAGTGCACACGCATGCATCAAAAGCGGGAGCACTTGGAAGACGAGCCGCAAATTCGTTGGGTATTCCTGTTGTACTGCATACTTTTCATGGTCATGTTTTCCATTCTTATTTTGGAACTTTTAAAACGAAAATTTACAAATCAATTGAACGTAGATTGGCCGCTAAATCAAGTGGAATAATCGCTATTTCTGAAATTCAAAAAAAGGAGTTAAGCCAACTGCACAATATTTGTGAGGAGAGCAAAATCAAGGTAATACCATTAGGGTTTGATTTATCACGATTTAATGGTGCAAAAAATGAATTTCGCGAAAGTACAAGGGAGGAGTTCGGAATTTCGGGAAATGAAGTGGCAGTTGCAATTGTTGGTCGTTTAGTTCCTGTAAAAAATCACCTGTTGTTTATTAATGCACTGGGTAACTTAATAAAAGATTTAACTGTCCCTGTGAAAGTATTTATTGTGGGTGATGGTTCAGAACGAAACAACATTGAAGAAGCAATTAAGTCTTTACCGAAGTCACCATTACTCAAAATTGAATTAACATCCTGGATTCAGGATATTGCAAAATTCAATGCTGGTATGGATTTGATATGTTTGACATCCAATAATGAAGGTACCCCAGTAAGTTTGATTGAAGCGCAGGCAGCAAATATTCCTGTTATTACGACTGATGTAGGTGGGGTGAGGGATATTGTTTTGGATGGGGGAAACAGGATTTATTGTGCCTAAAAATGACGTGGCATCTTTATCAGATAAAATGCGTTTATTGATTGAAGATGAAAATTTACGTAAAAAAATGTCACAAAATGGATGGACCTTCGTAGAACACAAATTCCATTACACAACATTGGTTAAAAACATGGAAGAATATTATAACTCATTAATCGTAAAGTAAAGTTTATGAGTAAATTACTTTATTTGATTACATTCGTTTATATGCTTTCTCTTGGTAGTTGCGGGGTGAATAATAACATCATGTTCAAAACTCCAAAGGACATTGAGTTGGCAAGCGATACGATTATGCTTGCACCACCTGTTGATTATCTAATTTCAGTGGATGATAAAATAGCCTTTTCTTTAGCGACTAATAATGGTGAGGCCATTGTTCAAAGTCTTTCAATGGGCGGTATTGGAATAAATGCTGGATCAAGCACAGATTACATTGTTCGCGAAGATGGAACAGCTGAATTGCCTTTATTGGGAAAAGTTTTAGTCAAAGGATTGACGACTTTTCAATGCGAAGACACCTTGGAAATGCTTTTTGCACGCCATTATCAAAATCCCTTTGTTCAAGTGAAAATTACAAGTCAACGTGTATTGGTTTTTACAGGAAACGGAAGTTCAGCAACTGTAGTTTCATTAACAAATACGAATACTACACTTCTAGAAGTAATTGCTCAAGCAGGTGGGATCCAAGAAAGAGGAAAAGCGAATACAATCAAGGTAATTCGAAAATTTGGTAATGAACGCAAGATATTTGTTGTGGATTTATCGACTGTAGAAGGACTCCAATATGCGGATATGATTGTACAAGCCAATGACTTCATTTACATTGAGCCTCGTCCTTATCTTGTGCGTGAGTTCTTGCAAGAAACCGCGCCGGTACTGTCTTTAATTTCAACTACTTTGTCTTTTGTTGCCATTCTAAATTTGATCAAATAAAGTGAAAAAGAAAAGTGTAATAGTCAATAAGGATTACGATCCATTTATACTTCAAACAATCCTCAAAAGGCATTGGTGGTGGCCTTTGTTATTTGTTTCATTTTTTCTTTCTGTCGCTTTTGTAATTTTACGCTACACCAAGTCTTCCTATGAATCTTCATTGGTGCTTCAGATTGAATTTGAAGACAAAGGAAAGGAGGTTTTTAATGTTGAAAACATCAACAGGAGGCAAACGAATTTGTCATCATATGTCGAATTGATGCGTTCGCAATACCTTTTCGAGAAGGCAGTGAAATTGATAAATTACAACGTCAGTATCTTCTCTAAAGGAAAAGTTTTAACAGAAGAAAGATACAATGCCAGTAATTTTCATATTGTACCTTATCAGCTGAAGGATTCCAGTTTGGTGTCGGTTCCAATTAATGTGGATTATGACGGTCAAATAGTTTCCCTTTCTTACCTGCATCAGGGTAAAAATTTCGCATTGAAGGGCAAATTAAATCAGCACCTGGAAAACCAGCACATGGAAGTTGTGGTTAAAGCCACCGCTCCAAAAGAATTTGAAGCGGATGCTTCTCAAAACGAACTTCATTTCACGTTTAACAGT
>CAISOQ010000329.1 GCA_903887095.1 uncultured Flavobacteriia bacterium | reverse complement strand
GATCTACTTAGGAGGCAAGAAATATATAGGCGAATTAGGGAAAGTTCAGGACATTCAGTGCGTTCAAGAGTTCAATGGATTCAAAGAGTTCAAAAGTTCAATCCTCTCCCTTACTCCCTCTCCAAAGAGGGAAACATAATTGTGGGAAGGAAATATAACACGAGGATGCAAGAATAAGTTTAATTCTCAGCACAAATTCAGAAAAAGCCGATGGCTTTTGACGTCAATAACCCATTATTTTGAGAATGCAAAAGATCTTTCTTTGTGACCTATTAAGGATTTGCATTTTCATTAAACTAGTGTCTTTGTGGTGAAATAAAGATCAATTCGTTCAAAGAGTTCAATGCGTTCAAAAGTTCAATCCTCTCCCTTACTCCCTCTCCAAAGAGGGAAACATAATTATGGGAAGGAAATATAACACTAGGATGAAAGAATAAGTTCAATTCTAAGCATACTTTAAGGCACAAATTCAGAAAAACCCTATGGCTTTTGACGCCAATAACCCATTATTTTGAGAATGCAATAGATCTTTCTTTGTGACCTATTCAGGGTTTGCATTTTCATTAAACTAGTGTCTTTGTGGTGAAATAAAGATCAATTCGTTCAAAGAGTTCAAGAGTTCAATGAGTCCAAAGAAGGTTCAATTGTTAACTTGATGATTTTAGAATGGGAAGTTGCAATGGCATCACGGCAGATGGAAAAACCAACACACCAGATTACCTTTTCTTGATCTACAACGACGAGTTGATTTTTTTTCTTGTTGGCAGGAATCTTTGCATCCTTTAGAATGTCTGAAATAAGTTTGGAGCCTTTCATTCCAAGTGGCTTAATGCGATCACCAATTTCCCATGTCCTAACTGTAAGTTCACCCTTTATCTTTTCAGGATCGAGATAAATGCAATTCAAATCAAAATGAGTTGGCAGTTCCTTGCATACTTCTTTAACAATGACACTCTTTTGAAGACTGGAAACTTTGGAAAAATAAAATCCGTTTTCTTCTTTGAAAATTGCTTTGAACGTGGGATTAATCAGCTTTATTAATTTTCCTTTTTCAGACTTCCTAAGTTTTTTTAATTCTTTTAATAGTCCTGGTGACAAATGAAATTCGCGCATGAACTCCATCAGATGATGCTCGTCCCACTGATCGTAAATAGAAAATGGCAACAACGAAGTCGAATCAAATTCATTCAAAAAAGTTATCACATCCTCCTGAATGAGCAGAATACTCCGCTGAAACTGCTCTATTAAAAAAAGAGTCTCGCCCCCTAAATCAGTATAAGAGAGGGACATTTCTGGCAGCAGAACATTTCTTAGCTTGTTGCGAGCATAATCCAGTTTTTCATTGGAGCGATCTTCGCGCCAAGAAATTCCATTTTGAAGCGCATACTCGATTATTTCAGCTTTTGAGAACGGCAAAAGAGGCCGACACTTCCAATCACTTACGGGTAACATTGCTGACAAGCCCATCATTCCTCCTCCCCTAGCTAAATTGAGAAAAAAAGTTTCAATCTGGTCATCAGCATGGTGCGCAAGCAATACGTTGGTATTGTTATTCAAACAAGATGACATCAAAAGTTCATACCGAATTTTTCGAGCCGTTTCCTGCAGATTACCGCCTTCCTTGTCTAACTGTTCACGTAAATCAACTTTATACACTGAGGCTTTAACCCCTCTCTTTTCAGCTTCTTGCTGCACAATCAATTGGTCTTTATCGGAATCGACTCCACGCAACTGATAATTTATATGCACAACCTCAGTTTCAAGTATGAATTTTGCTGCCAAATGCATTAGAACCATCGAATCAACACCTCCACTGCAGGCCACGATACCGTGATTCAACTTATGCTGTTCAACAAACGATTTAAAATATACCTCGATTTTACTCATTCATACCGTCCATGATACGTTTGACCTTCACCATGCATTCCTCAAATTCCTTTTCCGGATCTGAACCTATAGTAATTGCGCTACCCACAGAACATGATAAATACTTTTCATTGGCATTGTACAATAAGGTTCGAATGACAACATTGAAATCAAAATCACCATTGGGCTGCATGTAACCAATTGAACCTGAATACACTCCTCTTTTAAAGGATTCATATTCTTCAATCAACTCCATCGCTCTTACTTTTGGCGCTCCTGTCATTGAACCCATTGGGAATGTTGCTTTCAAAACATCTAGAAAATCTGTATCCTCTCCAATTTCGCATGATACTGTCGAAATCATTTGATGCACTGTATCATACGTGTAAATCCCACACAATTCATCAACCTGGACTGTGTCTTTTAATGCCACAATAGAAAGATCATTTCTTACTAAATCTACAATCATCACATTTTCAGACCGTTCCTTCGGATCTTCAGAAAGGTGTTTTTTATTCAACGCATCTTCCTCGCTATTTTTTCCTCTGGGCGCTGTGCCCTTAATAGGTTGTGTAATTAAACGATTGCCTTGTTTTCTGATGTAGCGTTCCGGACTGCCACACAAAATGGTATACTGATCAAATTTTAAAAATGCAGACTGTGGTGCATGGGTAAGGTGATTCAGTTTAAAATAGGCATCAAACAAATAGTTTATCTCCACATTTTCAGCAAAGAATTCTTGACAAAAATTAATCTCATAAATATCTCCTTTCTGAAGATGATCCTTTAATTTGACAATCGTATTTAGGTATTCCTCTTTGGAAATTCTCGGCTGAAAATCAAATTGGTAATGGTGGAAATTGCAATCGGTTTCTTCTTCAAGAATTGTATTCACGAAGTCTAAACTTTCTGCTGATTTATCTCCTTGAATGAATTCAAAGTTTTCATGATCCATCCTTACCACATATTCAGGAACCCAGAAGAAGAGTAAAGGAAATTTGGCGTGATCAGTATTTTCACTCTTTAGACCATGCAATTGTTCCTTGAGATCGTAACTTAAATATCCAAATTTATGTTCTCCTTCATTTCGCGCCAGAAAAGACGAATAGGCATTCAGATCACCCTTGTGATCAATGATTACACGATCCTTCTCACCAAACGCAAGAATACTGCTTCCATCATTACTATTTAAATACGCTACTGTAGAATACATAATGCTAAATTAGTAATAACCCTGCTGCCAAAATCACTTGAATTAACGACTTATTTTTAACTTTCCACTTTAAACTTAATTCTCGCCATTTGTATAGGTTACTTAAACTAATTGTTGGCTTAAGCATTCGACTTTATTACAAGAAAGTAAAGATCAATAACCTACCATTTTTGGACGTGGAAGGTCCTGTAATTATTATAGCCAATCATCCCAATACCTTAATGGACGCATGGATAATTGGACATGTTTGCAAACAACCGATTCATTACATGGCGAAGAGCACCTTTTTTAGTTCGCCCTTTAAAAAAAGGCTATTAACAAGCCTAAACATGATTCCTATTAATAGAAGGACCGATGGAAATGTAGAGGGAATTTCCAACACTGATTCCTTTGAGGCGTGCTACAAAATTTTAGAAGAAGGAAAAACATTGGTAATCTTTCCTGAGGGCAATAGTTTCCCCGAACGAAAACTCAGGGAATTGAAATCCGGTACTGCGCGAATTGCACTTGAAGCTGAGCGACGGAACGGTGGGAAATTGAATTTGAAAATTATTCCTGTCGGAATTTATTATTCACAAGCAGAAAAATTCAGAAGTTCGGTAATGGTAACCGTTGGCCAAAGTATAGGAGTCACAGAACTAGTCCCAGAATTTCAAACAAACAGTTCACTTACAGCGAAGAAACTAACAGAAAAATTTAGAATCCACCTTGAACGCGTGCTTGTAACTGCAGAGAATGAAGACCAAGAGGCAATGATTGAAACACTTTTTCAATTACTGAGAAAGAAAGAAGAGGCATTGAACGTTGAAAAGGGAGCTGAATTCATGCAATCTATCAAAAGGAATATCGAAGAAATCCAGCTCATTGCCCCTTATAAAATTGCCGAAATTCAACAATTGATTAAAACAGTCAAATGGCAACAGGAGAAATTAGCCATTCAAGCAGATTTTGTAAGTCGGCGGTTCAGATCCAGGCTGTACATTATGCAGATCTGCTTATCTATTCTATTCCTGCTCTTTGGATTCCCCTTGTTTTTATTTGGTTTCATTCACAACGCTATCCCCTATAAATTAACTGATTATCTCGTTCCAAAAATGACAAAATACGTCGAATACTATGCTGCCATGAATATCTTGCTGGCACTAGTTTTCTATCCACTCACCTATTTTTGTTTTGTGGAGATTTTCACGACTTTATTTCATCCCGTATTTTTTGTAAAACTCATCTACCTATTTTTACTCCCATTTTCAGGACTTTATGCGCATTCATTTTTATATTACTTCAAAAGAATTGGACAGAAATGGCACTATATCTTTCTTATTTTCAAACAAAAGGAAGCGCTTAAAGAATTACAGGAGAATAAAAAATATCTTGAGAAACTTATCAGCTTTTACTAAAAATGGCTACCCTATTCAGAGTAGCCATCTAAAACTAAATTATTGAATTGGTTTATTATTTTTTAATCTCATTGAGCTTCATTGCATAGCCTTGCATTAATCTGTAAAAAAATCCTGATCTGACTCTAGCTGTATAGAATTTTTTGTTGGCTCTATCAAAAATATGGAACGGTCTTGAACCAGAAAAACTAAAAGAAAATGAATCATCTTCATATAGCTTAATATCTGATGGCCCTTGGGAAAACACATACGGATAAAGCTCTAGATCTTGATATTCTTCATTTTCTTTTAAATCACCAAATGTTACATATTTTTTCTTTCCTGAATAAAATTTGTCAAACGCTTTCTTTGCATACCTATCGTATTGATCGTTTTGCCACATCATTATCAATAGGG
>CAISOQ010000328.1 GCA_903887095.1 uncultured Flavobacteriia bacterium | reverse complement strand
GTGTTGAATTGGAAAATGGAAAGAGTGCTGCTCACCTCGTTTGCAAGAATTAACATTGCTTCTCCGTTTGGAGAATTCTCTTCTGAAATGAAAATAATACCTTCTGCACCAAGATCAGGACCAGATGATGTCGTTGAGCGATTATTTGAGTAGCCAACATAGATCGGATTTGCAGGGTCGTTCACATTGAAGATCATCGATCCACCAATTCGCTCAAGAGAAACGAATAAATAGTTTGTATTATTAAAAAATGCTGTTGCAACTCCTTCAGGTTCTGGACCTTTATCGTCACTTCTGTTTTTTAAAGCGGGAGCACCTGTTGTATTGCTAGCGTTAAAAATTGCAGCAAAAGAAGGGTTTTGTGAAATAATGCGTTCGATAAGGTCTTTTGAGTCATATACCAACTCACCTGTTTCAGCATTCCACACAGAGAAAGATCGACCTCCCATTGTGTGTAATTCATCAAGATCACCGTCATTGTCTGTATCACCAGAGTACTTAAGTGCACTTAATCGCCCAAGATACTTGTTGTTTTTGATGATTTCCTGATTTGGAAATTGAGTCGCATCAAGTGTTAATGAGTTGATGCGTGCGGCATCGATAACAGCTCCAAACTCTCTGGAATCGCCTTCATTTGCAGAGAACACATAATTCGTTCCATTGATGGAAGAAGAGGCGATAGCATCTGGCATGTATGCACCTTTCACAGGAACGGAAGAGATAAGAATTTGACCTGTTGTTTGGTCAGATGCATCCATTCCATTGTTGTTTGAATAGTCAGCATAACCAAGCGGATAAAGTGTATCAATGGATTGTGTTGCTAAGTCAATTACCAACAATGCGTTGTTTTCTTGAATAGAAACATAAGCTTTTGAGTTATCTTCAGAAATGGTGATGTATTCTGGTTCCATATCTTGAGCGACAGATGCTGCCGAAGAGAAAATTCGAATCCCTTGATTTTTTAAAGATGTTTCTTGACCATTGTATGCTGTAAAATCAAGCGTTGTGACATTGCTGTTTGTGAGAGCAGGAATACCAGCACTCAAGTCAATTATTGAAACTGAACCAAGCGGGTCAATCAATGGGTCGATGTTATTACTAGCTAATGTAGAATATGCAGCAGAGGGCTCTCCTTCATTTGCAGTTAATACTTTCGTGTAATCTTTGTTGAACGTAATCATGTCTGGCATTGCACCAACTGTTACTTGGTTCAGAAAGTTTCCGTTTCCGTCTAAAAAGACAACAGAACCGTTTGCTTGGGCTGGCACACTTTCAATAGCAAGAGCAATTAAACCATCGTGTACTGTCACAGAATTGATATTACCATAGGGTGCTACAGAAATGCTGTTTAGCAAAACCGGTGCGTTGGGGTTTGAAAAATCAACAATATCTAATTTTGCACCAATGCTATTTGCGATGTATAACCGTTGAGTAGTTGGGTCGTGTGCAACAATTTCTGCAGAATTGGTTCCTGATGCGCCGTTTGAAAAGCTCGTTAGTAAGCTCAACTTCGCTTCGTTTGTTGCAGTTGGAGCAGAATAATCGTTGTCTTTAATGTATATCAGCTGGTAATAATCAGTTGCTGAAACCGTAGTGTTGACTGCTGCGCCTATTTTTACAATAAGCGTTTCAGTTCGTTCTTGCTCAGTGTCGTCAATAATGTTAATCGGAAAATTTGTAATTCCATTAGTCAAAGCAGGAATTGTCAACGTATCATTTGTCCAGTTGAAGTCGCTTCCGCTGGTAGCAGAAGAATAAGATGAAACAGAAACAACCAATTTTGAAGGCGCATTGTTTGCGTTTGCATAAGTAACAGGAACGTTTATTGTTCCAGCATTTTCAGATATAGCTTGGTAATTGTTGGCTGCAATGATTGATGCACTGCCATACGATTCGCGCAATCGAACCAAATCAAATCTCGACGTTCCAGCTGTGCTGTAATTAGAGCCAAATGTCGCAGCTACATAATTTCCCGCTATTGGGTCAAAATCAGATACTATTCTAAATCCTGCTGTTGCGTTATTGCCAAGCCCAGTTACAGCTGCAAAATCATAAGTTCGGAAATACCAAGTGTCACCTGTTCCAGTCGCTGCGGGAGTAAAAGAATAAGTTGTTGCATTTGTCCATAAAACGGTTCCTCCAGTAGATGCTCCCGTGTTGTCTAAAGTATATTGCAGCACCCATGTGTTGGCAGCCGTATTGCTTAGGCGTTGCCAAAAATCAATTGCCACTTTCGAATAACCAACAGTGGATATACCCAATTCTATACCAGCCGTTTGAGCGTTGGTGCCAGTGGAAGGATAACCATTTGTTTGACATCCGGAGTTGTCAGTCATGTTGGGGTCTGCCAAATAGCCTGAGGCATACGTTTGATTAATTCCACCTATAGGGGAGAATATTCCAGATCCAATTGCCGGAGTTAATTCGCCTGTTGAGGTGGTGGCATCATTGCTTGTAGAATTAAAATCCCAGTAGGCAATTGTAGATTGAGCATGGGATAGAAACCCCACTGCTAAAAATGGTATTAAAAATAAACTTTTCTTCATTTTTTAAATTTTTGACGAAGGTCGCTACACCATGTGATCCCAAGGTTTAGCAATTGTTAAGAGATGTTTAACGCTCTGTTAAGAGCGCGGAGTTAATATCTAATCTATTTAATGATAGCGTTTTATGTCTATGTATAGTCTGTTTTTTGACGATTCAAATACACTACAGCGGAATATTTACAGAGCCTTCGAATAAAATCAGGGTCAGTTAACGGCTAAAGCGCTAGAATTTTAATCTAACTATAACACAGGCTTAATTTATTGCTTAAATGATTTCAATAATCTTGCGCTTTGATATGCATTGCCTTTTTTGAGGTGCAAAGTGAATAAGTATGAAAAGGTTGTTAGCGGCAATTGTGTTTGGTGGGATTAGTTTGTTTTCAGCGGCACAAACAAATGGGCTGGAGCGGATTATTGTCGAGAAATATTATGTCAGCTCCAAACAAGACAGCGAAGCGCCTAATTTAACAGGAAAGCTTGCGAAAGGGTCGGTTACTTATCGCGTTTTTGTAGACCTCCTTCCCGAACACCGTTTTAGTATGGCCTACGGTAGCTCAACGCACCCGTTGTTTTTTAAAACGAACACGTATTTCTACAATCATATAGAGAATGGTTCTACAGTTGCTAGTACAGTTCTTAAAAGAAAACTTTCTAAAAATACCTTAATGCTCGATTCTTGGTTGTCAGTTGGAACTGCAGCAGAAGGATCCTTGGGGATTTTAAAGAGCGATGACGACACATTAGAAAATACACCTCGACCAAATCAGTTTTTAATAAATGCGAATAAAGAAGCGGGTGAGCCATTGACAGTAAAAGATGGTCTCAAGGCCAGTGAATACATTCCGAATCACACCTTCTTCGGAATTGATACAGCGGTGCAAGTTTTTAATCAAAAGTCGGATGGCAACTTATTTTACACCAAAAATGGCGCGTGGGCTTGCATGGGCTTGGGCGCTGTCGGACCAGATTCGCTTTCGAATAATAGAGTCTTAATTGCTCAGGTCACAACGGATGGGCTATTTGAATTCGAATTGAACATCTTAACAGTTGGTCCAGACAGAAAGACCCAGCGCTTTGTTGCGCGGAATCCAGAGGGGGAGGAAATAGAATTAGAAAGCCTTATATATACAAGTTCTAAAAAAAGAAAAAACAAAAACAAATAATATCGATATGAAAAAAATTACGCTTTTAGCAAGTTTATTCTTCGCGGTTTATTCGCAAGCCCAAAATGGTTTGGAAGGTATTGTAGTAGAGAAATACTATGTTTCTGATGCAGCTGACTCAACCGATGCAGATGCGAACGGAGCGGTTTATCCTCTTCACGTTGGATCTGTTACATATCGAGTGTACGCAGACCTTCTTCCCGGATATAACTTTATTATGAGTTTGGGAAATCAAAATCACCCATTTAAAGTAAGCACGACAACTGCATTTTACAATGACCCTAATTACGGTGTATCGGTTTATAATGGTACAAGTGTGAACAATACAAAAAAAAATACACAGTTAATTGATTCTTATTTTACAGTTGGAGGTGTTGCAACAGGTTTAATGGGAGTTCTCAAAACAGAAGATACGGACGGCTCTATTGGAAACAATCAAGGTGTTTTGGCAAATGCGGATGCAACTGCAGGAACTCCAATCAATGGTGTTGGCGCACAAGATGGTCTGTTACCAGGAACACCAATTGTTCCAAACGTCCTTGGAATAACTTCGGAATTGGATATTTTTGATCAAACGGCTGGAAATACTTTTCAAACGAACAATGGATCAATTGCTGCGCTCGCGCTCGGTGGTGCCCAAGGAGCAACAGAGAGCAATATGGTGCTTTTAGGTCAGTTTACAACGGATGGTATTTTTAGTTTTGAATGGAACCTTCAAATAGGAACACTTACACCAGGAGAAAGCCAGATCTATGTTGCAAGCAATCCTGTTGGAGCTGAAATTCAAGATTCGTCATTGATCTACACTTCGTATGTTGAACCAGACACTACTGCGGGAATTAAAGAGTTTCTTCCAGAAAATGCAGAAGTTGCGATGTTCCCTAACCCAACAAATGACAAACTGAACATAACGATATACAATTACAAGTCAGCGAACAATCAAGACACGTATACTGTGTCAAGTTTAAGTGGCCAAATTTTGGAGCAAAATAAACTGGGTAGTTGTGTTGGTAAACTTTCGAAAACGCTTGACATGTCCTCTTACGAGACGGGCGTTTACTTCATCACGCTGAAAATTGGTGATCGACAGATTGTTCGCCAGGTAATTAAAAACTAACCAATTTAATACCATTCGGTATGCGTATTCTACTCATTGTAACAGGGTTGTTTCTTTCCTTATCGGTTTTTTCTCAAGGTGTCTTGAGGGGAAAGGTGACAGATGAAAATGGGGAATCTGTGATCGGTGCCCGACTTTCTCTAAAAGATGATCCTACAACCGGCACGAAAAGTGACCTTGACGGAAATTACAACCTCAATATCAAGACAGGCGATAAAAAGGTCTTGATGGTAGCATATGTTGGGATGGATACCATTTATGAAAACATCCAGTTATTGAATGGTGAAGTAGTTGTCAAAGATTTTTCGATGGCAGCCTATAAAGTAACTGAAATCAAAGAGGTCAGAGTTGTTGTAAAACAAGTAAGGGCCAATGATTACTACATGGAGAAATTGAAAATCAACTCCGCAACTACAATCGATTACATTTCCTCTGAAACAATGAAAAAAACAGGGGATGCCAACGTGACTGCGGCAGTAGCAAGGGTTTCAGGGGTTTCAACAAGTGGGGGGTTGATTACTGTTCGAGGAATTGGAGATAGATACGTAAAAACAACATTGAATGGATCACGCATTCCGACATTGGATCCGCTTACGAACAATATTAAGTTGGACATCTTTCCAACAAGTTTAGTGGACAATATCGTAATTACGAAGACGGCAAGTCCAGACTTGCCAGGTGATTGGACGGGTGCTTATCTTTCGGTTGAAACGAAAGACTATCCAGATAAATTAATGGTGAACGTAGAGTCTCAATTTGGATACAATGCCCAAAGTACATTCAAAGATTTTATTACTTCTGAACGCAGCTCTACCGATTGGCTTGGCTTTGATGGCGGTCTGCGTTCAAGGGATGATTCCCAGGCCGTGATCTCCGCTCCCATACTCCAACCAAATAATTATCAGGAAATGGTGGCGCTTGGATTGGGGAGTTATTTCAATGGAATGGGTGTTACAGGTTGGGCTGATGGAAGCCCAGAAGACGAAACCTATATGCGTTTAGGGTTGGTGGAGCTTGGATTGTTAAATCCTTCCCAAATGAACGATCCGGCGGCATATCAAACAGCTTTGAACAATTACAATGCGAATTATGCTCCGAAAGCGTATGCACGAATTAATCCTGAAGGAACAAATTACGAGAATGGATTTGCCAACAATTGGAATGTGAGGTATCGTAAGGCCCCATTGAATTTTACGCAGAACTTCAGTATTGGGGATCAGGTAAAACTTTTTGGAAAACCGCTGGGATATATTTTTGGTGTGCGTTATGGCAATTCCATTCGTTATGATGAAAATGGTGTTTCTCAGCGAATAGGAGCAGAAGAGGTGAACTATCCGATTGAGTTTATTGACGATGCACGCATCAGCCGAGAAACCAATTCATGGAGCATGCTTGCGAATCTGGCGTACAAGATCAATGATTACAATAAAGTGTCTTTGTTGTTTATGCCAAATTACATCGGAACCAATGATGTTGCCAATTTCTCAACGCAATGGGATACAGCAGATTTTCAGGAATATCGTGTCCGAAAAAACATTTTTTATGAGCAGCGTAAGCAGCTCATTTATCAGCTGGCATCACAGCACCTTTTGCCAAAAAGCAAGATCAAGATTGATGCAAATGTCTCATACACCCGCGGAAGCAGTGTCGCTCCGGACTTCAAACTTACCCAATATGAGGCCACAAGAATTAACGATTCCATTGTTGGTTATCAATTCTCTCCAAACGCAGGTGATGGTATACGTCGCTATTACAGATATTTGACAGAGAACTTATTGGATACCCGCTTGTCTGTTGAAGTTCCCTTGATCAAGCCGGAAAAGAAGCTCATTAGAAAACTCAAATTCGGCTCCGCTTTTCAAACCATGGCTAGAACTACGAAACAAGATGAATATTTTCTCTCACAAGGAAATAATTCAAACTTTCAAGGTTTGCAAAACGATGACATAGATGCCTACTTAACCCCAGATAAATTCACAATGTCAACTGACGGCGAGATAGATTTCTATTATAAGGATCAGATTTGGGATTGGAACAGAACGATTGGTAATAGCAGTGTTTTGTCAGGATTTGGTTTAATTGATTATGAGTTCTTCAAAAGGCTTCGAATAAATGGAGGGCTTCGCGTTGAAAAGGCAGGACTATTGTCTGATATCTACATTTACGACCTTTTGGGATACGGCATCAATGATGGAAGAAGAGTAAACATCCCGGGATATCCGCTAATTAATCCTGGTATTATTGATCAAATAGATCTTTTGCCTTCAGGAAGTGTGATTCTTAAGTTGGGGAATGAAGAGAAGGTTACTACGAATCTGCGGTTCAATTTCAGCCAGACTGTTGCGCGCCCTAACATACGTGAAATGAGCGCCTCTGCGGTCTATGACAATGAATTTCGTACACTGATCTATGGAAACCCAAATCTAAAAGTTACCGAGGTTAATAACTTTGATTTCCGTATAGAGTCTTTTTTCCGTAGTAACGATAATATTTCTTTTAGCTTGTTCTACAAAGACTTTACGAATCACATTGAAATGGGCTTTGGTAGTTCAGGAATTACATGGGACAACAATGAAAATTCGTACGTGGCTGGTATCGAATTAGAAGGCAAAAAGCAGATAGGAAAATTTCTGGAATTTAGATCGAACATAACGATTGTAAAATCGTATTCTCAATACATAAGAAAAGACTTCATTCTCCTGCCAGGAAATCAAATTGAATACATACCTATTGATACAGTGCAAAGAACAATGTTCGGTCAGGCTCCTTATATCATAAATGGTATGTTGTCTTACAAGTCAGATTCTTTGGGCTTGACAGCAACGGTGAGTTACAATGTGCAAGGACCAAGATTGGTGATCACAGGGATATTGAAAGGACGCCCAGACATCTATGAAATGCCAAGACACTCCCTAGACTTCAAGGTCACCAAAACACTTGGGAAACATTTCTCCTCCAGTCTAACAGTTCGAGATATACTCAATGCCCCAGTTTTGAGACAATACAAACTTAACGATGGGTATGCGGATTTTGACCGGTTCAGATACGGGACAGTATTCACACTGGGTGTTGCCTATAAACTTTAGACAAATGAAGAATTTAACAGCTTTCATACTTTCATCAATTTTTGTTTTGTCGGGAGTATCAGCATTTGCGCAATTAGAGCGCGTATATATTGAAAAGTATTATGTGAGTGATGCAAATGATGCCACGGACATAACAGGTGGAATTTTGCCTGCCGGCAGCACGACCTATAGGGTCTATGTCGATATGGCACCAGGGTTCCGCCTGAAAAAAATATATGGCGACAATAACCATCCGTTTGTTATTAAAAGCACAGAAAATTTTTATAATCATTCAGCCGATGGACAAACCTTCGCCAAGGATTTTGTAAGGGCCAGGTATTTGGAGAATATCGTTGCACTCGATTCGTGGCTTACTATAGGGCAGACCACAAAAACACAGGCAGGCAAAACCTATTTTGGAATTCCGAAAGAATCTGATACCGACGGGTCTTTTATCGGAGGGGTGAATAATGACGGAGGAAGCGCAATGATTTCAGGAGGTTTATTGACCAATGCAGATCCGTCGTGCGGAAGCCCTTTGACAATTGCGGATGGCATGGACACCCTTGTTAATATACCAACCACTTGGTTTTCTCTTGGTGTTACTGATTTTGTTACAGGCGCTGACACCACAATTTTTGGTTCCCTCAATGCGGGTACTGAATTCAATAGTCGTCAGTTTGAATTGAGAAATACCGGAACGGTAGGAGTGCTTGGAGATAGTAATCAAGTGTTAATCGCTCAATTAACAACCGCAGGCGAGCTGTCGTTTAACCTCAACGTGGAAATAGAAGGAGAGGTTAATGGAGAATTACAGACGTTTACATACGTTGGGACAGACAGTGTTTTATTAGCAGGAGAAATGTACCATCCCTTCTTGATTTACCCACTAGAATGTGGTTGTAATGATCCGCTTTATTTGGAATACGACCCAACTGTTGGATGTTTGGATGTCGGATCATGTATAACGCCGATAATATACGGTTGCATGGATTCCATGGCGTGTAATTTTGATCCACAGTCGAATTTCAACGTCCAAGGACTGTGCTGCTATCCTGGATTGTGCAATGGAAGAGATATCGCTCAGGTTTGTCCGTCTCTTCTGGGAGAATCGTTTGAACTAGAGGTTTTTCCGAATCCGTCAAATGATGATTTTACATTGAACATTTTTTCTGGAATGTCGGATGAGCCAATTCATTATGAGATAGTAAACACATATGGCGTAAAGATTATAAGCAAAGATCTGTCGGCAACTGAAAAGGTAATCGATGAGGTGTTGGAATTTTCCAACCAACAAAATGGCTTGTATCACCTGATTGTTACTGTTGGGGGGAAAGTAGAAACAATGATTCTTGTTAAATCGAATTAATATGAAAGTTTTACGTTTTATCACTATTTCGGCGCTCCTTGTTTTTTCAATTGCTTCGTGCGGAAAAGAGGAACAGGAACAGCCATTAGAAACTTCGACCGTAACAGATGTGGATGGGAACACCTATAATACCGTAAAAATAGGGGGTAAATGGTGGATGACGGAAAACCTGAAGACAAAGCGGCTGGCAGATGGAAGTGAATTGAATTTCGTTCCAATTTTTGCAAATGATACGATTTGGGCAAACGCATCCCTCCCAAGCTATACGTTCCTGAATGACTCCATTTATGGATGTCTTTACAACCAGGCAGCAGTGCAAAGCGTGAAACAATTAGCACCTGAAGGATGGCACGTGGCAACGGATGAAGATTGGAAAGCCTTAGAACTTGCAATTGGCATGGCCGAGGAGGAAACAGAGAAACTCGCTTGGCGAGGCACCAATCAGGCGGAATTGCTCTTGCCATTGTACTCGGAAGGATGGCCAACAAACAGTGTGCCTTTTGGAAATGATAAATACAAAATGAGAATTTTACCAGCAGGATGCAGACTATTCAATGGCATCCCTTCCATTAACGGAACTACAGCTTTCTTCTGGACATCAACACTCAATGGCTCAGAGGGTTATTACCGCTATATTGATTCCAAGAAAAAAACCATTTTCAGACAACATACCCATGCCCAATACGGCATGAGCATTCGATGTGTTAAAGACTAACGAGATGAAAAAAATTCTAATTTTACTTTTTATAGCAATCACTGGATTGCAACTTTTTGCACAGGACACATTGCAACGTCTAGAAATAGCAGTCAATCCTGCCTTCAACTACCGCTTTTTTTCAACAAAAAATGAGGAGTTGAATTGGTTGAAAAGCGAACATGATAGTTTGCAAAAAGGAAGTGCAGGATTTGGTATTCAAATTAATCATGAGTTTGGTATAAGTGAACAAAGATCTTTTTTCATGGGAATTGCCTATAACAAACAGGGTTATAGTTACAACGAACAGGCTATTAATGGGTTTATATCCTATGCTTTAAACTATCATTTCCTTCAGTTTCCTTTAGGAGCCAATTTTTATTTTCGCACGAATGAGCATTTTCAATTCTGCTTGCAACCATCATTCATTCCAGGTACACTGTTAAAAAGCACTGCCGTTTATCAAGAGGTAAGTGCGTATCAGCGACAAAAGACGTCAATATATCCTTCTTCCAGCTCTATTACCTTACATGCCCAATTAGCAGCGGGTGTGTTAGTGAATCTTGACCCAATTTGGAGGCTTAGGGCACAATTATTTGTTTTACAACAAGTTACAAATCTTTCAAAGGGTGATTTGTCTTGTAGATTGTTCAGTGCGGGCATTCAGTTGGCCATTGCCAGAGACTTGTAAGAGTATCCAACCAGAGGTTGTTCATATTCCCTTAACAACTTCATTTTCCCTTAAAACAAGCAATACTTTTGCTTAGTAAAAGTTTATCAGATAGATAAAATAGTGATAATATACTGTGCACACTACCTCCCTAACTTTGCACCGTAAACGAGAAAAATATTTTATTATCTTATGAAAACAAAAAAGACAATTAAAAGTCTACTTACATTGGCTTCAATGACAGTGTTGGGTACAAGCGCTACTGTTGCGCAACAAAATCTGGGTGCAGCTTGTGGCTGTCCTTCTACAACATCACGAACTACACAAACGATTCAAAGTTTGGCGCAGGCGAATGGTGTGTGGGCTAACCTTTCAGCTGCTTCTTATGGAGGTGAAATTACTGGAAACTTGACATTAACATGTGACAAGATCTGGACAATAGATCAGAAAATTTATGTAGCATCTGGTGCTACATTAACAATTGAACCGGGAACTTTAATCAAAGGAGCAGTTGCGCCATCTCTGGCAGCAGCGACAGCGCTTATCATCGAAAGAGGTGGTAAGATCATGGCTCCAGGAACTGAGTCTTGTCCAATCGTATTTACAGCAGCCGCAGACAACCTTAGTGGTAGTTATGGAGTTGCAAACAAAGGTCAGTGGGGTGGTGTGCTTTTATTAGGTAAAGCAACTAACAACCTAAAAATTGCTACTAACGGACCTTTCGTTCCGGGTCAAAGTGGTAAGTTGGCCGTAGCAGATGGTTTGGGTGTAATTGAAGGTTTCGCTTCTTCTTATCCTCAAGACCAGTTTGGTGTGGCTACGAGCATACCAGTTGGTACAGTGCTTTCAACTTCGCCTTCAGGGTCGTACACTTTTGGTTTGACAGCTGGTGGTGCTGCGTCTGGCTCAAATGCTTCAGGACAGAATAAATTGACACTTAGCGCTAGTGCACCTGCATACGTCGTTCAGGGACAAGCGGTTTCTGGGACGGGTATTGCAGCAGGGTCAACCATTTTGAGTATTTCTGGTGCTACATTAACCCTTTCTGCTAACCTCACTGCTGCTGTTACATCAGGTGACGCAATCACTTTTGGAGGAGATTATCCAAATCCAGGTGCAGCGGGTTATTTTAGTTCTATGACGTATGTCGCACCTGCTTCTGGAGCTGCTCCAACTTCTGGAACTAGTGGATCCGTAGCAAGTTATGTTGGTGCATACTATACAAGCACAGGTTCTTTCGATGACAATGACAATTCAGGGGTAATGACGTATGTTTCTATCCGTCACTCTGGAGCAAACTTATTAGTAGGTTCTGAGATCAATGGTCTTACACTTGCTTCAGTTGGTCGTGGCACTAAAATTGAAAACATTGAAATCGTTTCTTGTGCGGATGACAACATCGAAATTTTCGGTGGAACAGTGAATTTAAAATATTGTACGACACTATTTGGTAACGACGACATGTTCGATTACGATCTTGGATGGACGGGTAAGGCACAGTTCTTTTATGGAATGAAGGCTGACCAAGGTGGTACTGGTAACGTGAGTGTTGACAATGACAATGGTATCGAAGCAGATTCTGATGACAACGGAAACAACGCAACCCCAAGATCACATCCTATAATGTACAACTTTACTTTAATGGGGAACAGCAAAGCTGCAGTCACGGCTGATAACCGTTCATTGTCAGGGGCCAACTTTAAAGATGGTGCTGAAGGCGAGTTATACAATTCAATTATTGCAGGTTTTAGAAATGGTATCAACATTGAAAAAGGAATTTCTGCTCCACGTACCTTTAATGCATATCAAAACTGGACTACTGAAGTGGCGCAGCAAGATGCTGATGCGAATACTGAAAGTTTGAAAATTAAGTGTAATACCTTGATAGGTAACACGTTTGCGATGGGAACTAATGCTGGTAGTACAGCGACTGTTACCGGCCTAAAAGCGATTGAAAAAGCACAATTTACAACAGATAAAAATGATTCATTGACGTCACTTACTGGTTTCATCTCTGCATTTGCTATCAATGGTAACACTAATGTGGCCACTACTAAAAACGATCCAGTGCCAGCTACACCACTTTCCATTACGGGATGTCCTACACCTCCATCTGATGGGTTCTTTGAGCCTGCTCCTTACAGAGGTGCGTTCTCTTCTACGCTTGGTCAAAACTGGTTGTCAGATTGGTCTTATTCTCAGGTATTAGGTCAAACTTTAGGTGTAAAGGCGTGTCCTACAGACTTGGATAAAGATGGAGATACAGATGTAAACGATTTTACAATCTTTGCTCCTGCTTTCGGACTGTCTTGTGATTAAAAAGAATTATTAATCATCGTTCAATAGTTGCTGAAAGATTCGATCTTGAAAAAAGAAATTGGATAGTTTGAGTTTCTTCGACTAAAAGTCAAAACCCACAATATCAGCAAAATAATAATCCACTTCAAACGGATCTGGGTGACTATTGAACAATGATTTTTAAAAACAAAAGAAAAAATAAAAAGATGAAAACAAACACTAAAAAATTATTGCTTGGTCTTGGATTGGCAATGATTGGTAACTTTTCGTTCGCTCAAGGTTTGGATGGAATTTACGTAGAGAAATACTACCAAGCAAACGCTGCAGATGTGGCAAACTCAATTTCTGAGGCGTCTCCAGCACCACTAACAACGAACTCAGTAACATACCGCGTTTATGTGGACATGGCTGCTGGTTGGAAATTCAATTTGTTGGTTGGAAACGCTTCGAATCCTTTAAAGGTTAATACAACTACTAACTTTTACAATGAAGCTAATTTCGGGGTTACAGTAAACCCGTATACAGTTTCTGCATTAAACACCAGAAAAAACACAGTAATGCTCGATTCATGGTTCACTACTGGTGGTGTTGGTGGTGCAAAGGTTGGTGTTCCTAAAAACGAAGACACAGACGGGTCTGTTGGTAATGCTCAAGGCATTCTTGCAAACAACCCAGGTGGATGTTTTGGTGCGCCAATTAATGGTACAGGTGCTGCTGACGGTATGATGACTTTTTCTGCAGCAACTCCACCTTACTATGTTGGACCCAACTCACTTGGTTTGGGATCATCATTGGATGCATTAGATCAAACCGTAGGAAATTCAGTTTTAATAAACGGTGGGTCAATTGCTGCACTTGGTGGAATTGTAGGTTTAACTTCTTCAAACAAGGTGTTGGTTGCGCAGTTTACAACAGATGGAAACTTGAGCTTTGAATTAAACATACAGATTCAAAATGTTTTAACGAATGCTGTTGAAAACTATTGGGCTAATAATCCTCCAAGTGGTGGTTTAACTCACCCATCATTAACATTAACGGCAAACACGCCGCCGTCTATTTCATTGACGAGCCCTTCAAATGGTGCTGCAATTATTACGAACACGGCTACTAACTTTACTGCAACTGCTTCAGATAACGTTTCTGTAACAGATGTTAAGTTTTATTTAGATGGTGCTTTGTTCGAAACGGATGCAACATCTCCTTATTCTGCTGCTTATACTGCTGCAAATGGTTCACACGCGCTTTATGCTATCGCAACAGATGGTGATTGTGCTGCAACTCAAACATCAACAATCAACTTTACAGTAGCACCTAACCAGGCACCTGTTGTTTCTGTTTCTGCTCCAACTACTGCAATTGAGCAAGATGTTGTAAACATTACAGCAACGGCTTCTGATGCTGATGGTTCAGTAGCACAAGTTGAGTTCTTGATTGATGACGTTGTCGTTTCAACGCTTACATCTGGTCCTTATTCATACAACTGGACAGCTACAGCTGGAAACCACACAATAAAAGCAAGAGCAACTGATAACTTAGGTTTGGTTGCAACTTCTACAGTGGCGAGCATCGCAGTAGCAGTAAACACTCCGCCAACAGCTGCAATTACGTCTCCATTGGCTTCTGCTACGTTCATTGCACCAGCAGCAGTTACAATAAACGCGAATGCATCGGATGCTGATGGTTCAGTTACGCAAGTTGAATTTTTTGTGAATGGTGCTTCTGTTGGTGTTGACGCATCATCACCCTATTCTTTCACTTGGACATCTGTTCCAGGAATAGCTAGTTTGACAGTTAAATCAACTGACAACAAAGGTGCAATTACAACTTCATCTGCTGTTGTATTAAACATCGCTGATCCAAACGCACTTCCTTATGAAATCGGAATCATTTCTCAACCATGTTATGAACCAACATTTTGTATTCCACTTTCAGTTGCTGTAACGGCTCCTGTTGACAACGTAAAAGGTTACGATGTTATTTTAGATTACAATCCTGCTAAGGTTACACCTACTGGTAACATTACTCTTTCAAGTGATTTGATCAATGCTGCTTACCTTGAAGAAGCACATTCTATCGATGCTGCGAATGGTAAAATGACAATTTCTGTATACTTCAAAGGATCTGCTCCTTCAACTGCTGAGTTCAATGGTACAGGTGAAATTTTCTGTGTAGAATTCGCTAAAACAGGAAGCTTTTTATCGACAGATACGTCTTTGTTTACAACTTCTTTCCTTCAAGAAAGTTACATTACTGGAGTTGCTGCGAGGACATCTTCTACCGGTAAAGCAATTACTTACAGAGATGAAAACTACACAGGTTTGTTGAAATTCTGGTTTGACAATAGTCCAATCAAATACAACTCGGCTCTTCCTAATGCTTTCCTTATTTCTAAGGTGCGTGGTGCTGATACTGTAACAAGCGTTGTTAACAACAACTCATTTGTTACACCAGACACACTAGGGATGTTTACGCATGACTTGACAGACGGTCTAGGTTTAAATTTCGAAAGAAATGTAAGTAACACAGCAACTGTTCAGTTGATCATCAACGCAGCAGATGCTGTACTTGGTAAAACACTTCTTTTGAACGATGCTGCAACATTTACGCCATCAATCTATCAGATTCTTGCATTGGATGTTAACCTTGATGGTGTTGTTTCTGCTGGTGATATCTCACAAATTAAGCAAAGAGCAACATTGAACATTGGTGAATTCCAACAAGCATGGAACTATTCTGCTGCGGGTGTTTCTAACGGTCAGCCTTCTAAAGACTGGGTTATTGTTGATACTGTAAGACTTCAAACGCCAGCTTACCAAATTTCAACTACGTTCCCTGCAAACGATTTAGCAGGTTATTCAAAATACAAAGTGCCGGTTGTTCCTTTCGTACTTCCTGCTCGAGTTACAGGATATGCTAGCTGTCCAACATCTGACACGTTGGTTTACAAATCAATTATGTTAGGTGACGTGGATGGAAACTATGCTGCTTATACAGCGGATGGTGTTTTGAAAAGCGCTACATCTAAGGTTATCCTTGATCTTGACAACGCTGTTGTAAATGGATCTACAGTTGAGGTTCCTGTGTCAATCGTTTCTAACGAGCCAGTTAATGCATTGGATATCGCTTTCCAATACAACGAAGATAAAATGACTTATTCTACACTTGATGCAGTAAATGCTGACGTAGATGGATTTGCATTCTTCAATGAAAGCGACAGAACGTTGCGTTATACAGCAATCGACATGGATAACTTCGTTGCAAACAACACTATTGCGAAAGTTACTTTCAACAATGTTGCAGGTAAAATCAATGCGGATGATTTCATTAATACACTTGGATTGTTGAATGGTAAGCCAGTTACTGTTGAATTCAGTAAATCTGCACTTACTATCAATGAAGAGACTTCAAACTTTGCTTCAATCTATCCTAACCCTACAAAAGGATTGTTGAACATCGTTGCAAGCCAAAATTCAACTGTTCAAATCATGAACATCACTGGTCAACAAGTATTGACACAATTTGATGTGAATGCAAATGAAAAAACTACAATCGACATGAATGAGTTTTCTAACGGAGTTTACTTCGTTCAAATCTCTAACGGTCAATTCAGCAAAACTGAAAGAGTTGTAGTTGGTAAATAAGCTTATTTCTTCATCGGAATAATTCAAAAAGGAAGTCGTGCCCTCGTGGTTACGGCTTCCTTTCTTTTAAAAACATTCATCTAAAATCAAAAACTATGAAACGAATTTTATCTTTTTTATTCTTATTTGGAGCCTTTACTTCAATTGCACAAAGCCATTCAAAAAGTGTATTAGACACGATGGTTTTTGACCTTGCCAATGCAACAACAACAACAACTTCAGGAACCACTTATTATGAATTTCCCGTTTATGCCATTACAACAGGGGGAATCAGTTCTTTTGACTTTTGGTTTCAATTCAATGAAACTAAATTAACCTACGATACGACATTGGTATTTGTAACGGACCTCGATTCGTACAGTAATTTCAACACTTCCAATAACAATTTAAGCAATACTACATCAGGGCCAAGCCTAACTTATGAGCTCCCTGGAAACACAACGCTTTTAAAGTTGCGTTTTATCCTTTCATCAGCAAGTACTATAATAGAAGCCGCAGATTTCTTTGCGTGTACAGCACTTTTCAATGGCAATCCATGCAACTATTACTGGACAGCGCCAGCAACCAATAATGGTGCTGGAATAAACGAATTGAATTTGTACAAAGAGTGCGATTTAAATATTCACCCTAATCCTGCATCGAATTATGTTCAATTAAATTCCAATGAAGAATCACTTGTTGAAGTTTATGATCTTAATGGCAGCAAGGTAATGGAAACGCGCATGTTCAATGAGAACGATCAATTGAATATTGAAACGCTCGAAAATGCAACTTATTGGTTGAAAATTTCTACGGCAAGTTCAATTTGTAAATCCCGCATTGTTAAGTTGAATTAAACTTTAGCGCTTTTAATTTAACATACCGGCAACATACAGTTCACACAAAGATAGTATATCAAAAGTACCTTCGCGTCAAGCTTTTTCTATTTTCACATGAAACAAAACAAAGGGTTAATTGCCAAGATCTGCTTGTTTTTTCTGTTGTTGACCAGCAGTAAAATAGTATATGCAAATTCGCCGAATACAGCGGAGAAAAGCGCATTAACGCCACCTCCAACGTACGATGTGTCGAATGATTCAATGTTTTTTGACCTTGGCAATGCTCAAATTGTCTCTACAGGAGGAAATTATTTTTATGATATACCTGTTTCGATTAAATCAAATGGACCGATAAATTCATTTGATTTCTGGTTTAAGTTTGATTTAGCGAAGATGACCTATGACACTACCTTTACTTTGGTGGGGCCATTGGATCCATACACGTATTACAATCCGATGAACCAATTTGTGAGTAATACAACATCGGGTCCATCAGCGAGTTATTTGGTGCCATTGAATACAACGCTGATTAAGATTCGTTTTCAATTAGCAGGGGCTTGTACAGCAATAGACATAGCTGATTTCAACACCATTACTACCCTTTTAAACGGTTCTGTTTGTAAGCACAAATTCAAAACATCTTCTTCTTCGGGCGGCTTGATTGTAACAAATCCGCCGGTTGTTTGTGATGGTGCATTGGTTAATTTTTCTACCCCGACAGTTTATAACGGACGCACAATTAATGCATGGTCGTGGAACCTTGGAAATGGCGCAACAGCCAACACGCAAAGCACGAGCACAACCTACAATGGTGCTGCCACTTATACCATTAATTTAAACTATGGTACCATCGATGGGTGTGTATTCAACTATTCAGATAATATTGCGGTAAATGTTGTGCCAACGGCTCAGTTTACCTATACGATTGATCCAATAACAGATTCCATCTATTTTACGAATACGTCGTCTCCGGTTGGAGCTAGTTATTCATGGAATTTCGGTGATAATACAACCTCAACGGCTTTTGAACCGGTCCATACATATGCTGCGGGAGGCGCTTACAATGTCATATTAACGGCGATTGTTGCGGGAGCGTGCACCAATCAAGCAACCCAGACAATCGTTATTGACATGCCTGTTGCAGGGTTTTTTGTTGACCAAACTTGCTCCGGGTTGAACACCCAATTTACAGACACCTCTTCATATGTACTCGGAAGTATTGTAGGTTGGCAATGGAATTTTGGTGATGGTACAAACAGCAATGTCCAAAATCCAGTGCATGTTTATTCAATAGCAGGAGATTATCCTGTGACATTGCAGGTGTTGAGTAGCGCTGGGCAACTTGTTCAAACAACACAAATTGTTCACATTGACAGTAAACCTCTGGTAGATTTTGCTGCAGCAACACCAATAGGTTGTGCCCCATTTTCGGTAAACTTCAACAACATCACATTTACTGACGCTGGATCTACTTATTTTTGGAGTTTTGGTGACGATAATTTTTCGTCACAAGTGAACCCTGCGCATGTTTACACCAACAGTGGTCAATATTCAGTGCGTTTAATAGTTACGAGTCCTGCGGGATGCACCGATTCAACGACGAAGATCAATTACATTAATGCGCAAGCTGGACCAACGGCAGCGTTTTCATATTCAGCAGGATGTGTGAATTCACCGATACAGTTTACAGAGATTGTAACTCCGGGATTGGAAAATCAATCGTGGCAATGGAACTTCGCAAATGGCCAAACGAGCAACCAACAAAACCCGTCACAAGTTTTCTTGTCATCTGGGACCTACTCAGTTGTACTGACAGTCACCAATCCTGCGGGTTGTTCTGATGATGTTACATTGCCTGTCAGCATAAACAGCAAACCCACTGTCAACTTTACATCATCGTTAACGGATGGATGTTCGCCATTAGCCATTAATTTTTCTAGCACAAGTATTGCTGCTTCCGGTTCAACGTATCAGTGGAATTTTGGAAATGGCTTTTCATCAGCTATTCAGAATCCAATTTATACTTATGGAGAACAAGGATTATATGATGTAGAATTAATAGTTACAGCACCAGGTGGGTGTTCTGATTCATTAACAATAGCAGATTATATTGATGTGTTAAGTGGTATTGTGGCAGACTTTTCTAATTCACAGAACTGTGCAGGACTTGCCACTGGTTTTACTGATTTATCTTCTTC
>CAISOQ010000327.1 GCA_903887095.1 uncultured Flavobacteriia bacterium | reverse complement strand
TTTTAAAATTATTTATTTCTTGTTCCGCTTTTAGCGTTTCTATATTTAAGATATTTTCAAATTCTTTTCTTTTTAAAGAAATTTTGTCATTAAAATCATATTTAACTATCGTTTCAGTCTGAACTCCAATTCCAAATGAGGTTGACCATTCGTTTTCTAAAACAATGGCTTTGTCATTGATGGTTCTTTTCATACCACTTAATAATAATCCAGCGCAGATGGTAAAATTCAGTTGGTTTACTTTTTTTGATAATGCATGTGTAAAACCAATTCCAGGTGTTACAGTTTGAAATGTCAAGCGGTTAATGAAGTTCGTGTTTTCGGCAACACTTGAATTAAAAGAATAATTTAAATAAAGGGATTTTTTCCATGGCCTGTCACTTTGACTATTGAAGACGTATTCAATTTTTGAATATGCCCCGAATTGTATGAGAGGTTGTTTTTCGATAAGCCAGGGTCTTGTGAAGTTGTAAGTTTGTATGGCTTGGTCCCAAAGCGGACAGTATACATCATTCATACCTAAATAAACTTTCCAGGATTGTGAAAAGGTGCATGAACAGATTGCAGAAAAACTAATAATTAAGAACTTTTTCATACTAGGTTTTTAAAATGTTGATCACTTCCCTGTAACCTGTTTCAACAGCACCAAATACAGTTTGATGATGCCCATTCAAATTCATTGCTTCGCCCGCAAAAAATAATTTATTGTCAATGGGTTCTGACGCCACTTCTCTTGCATTTCCCATGTTGACAGTGCTATACGAATACGCCCCTTCAATATAAGGATGAGCAGACCAGTTTTCTACATGACCAGAAATAAAACTCGCTGTTGCTATTCCATTGTACATCAAGTCTAGTTCACTTATTAATGCGCCGATTATGGCTGCATCACTGCCCAATGAATCAAGGTTTTTCGCCTGTTCTCCCATTACAAAGGCTAAAAGCACATTGTCTTGCCCCAACTTACCGATTTTCTCATTTGCATAAGCCGCACAAACAGTGCCTCCAACAATGTTGTCATGGTAAAATGCCTGGTTGAATTTTAAAAAAACCTTCATACCCGGCCCCATCCCGATTTTTTTCAAAGCATTCACTTTTTCATCTGGCAATGCTGGAATGAAGGTGATGGCATTTTTCTTGTATTGCGTGATTGGAATTGTTAGGATGACTTTGTCACATGTTTTTATTGAGCCATCAATGGTCTTAATTGAAATTTTTTCGCTTGCATAATTGATTTCAGTGACAATTGAATTCACATTTATATGATCTTTTATTTCATTTACGATGTGCTTTTCGAAGAAGTCAAAGAAGGTTTCTTCAAATTTGTAATCGTCATCTCCGGAAGACCAATTCAGTTCCTCTTCATGATTCCAAAATGCTGATAAGTCGTTTGCTGAAGCACCTTGATCACCTGCAATATTTTCAATGATATAATCGTAATCTGAAGAAAATCCAGAATCGTGTGCGTATTGCTTAAAACTTACGTCGGGCAAATCATCTTTGTCAAAAATATCCGGGTCTTTGTCCAGGGCACTGACCAATTGACCTTTGAACCAATACATCATATCTGTGTCATCCAACGTGAT
>CAISOQ010000326.1 GCA_903887095.1 uncultured Flavobacteriia bacterium | reverse complement strand
TTCCCCTCCATCTCAATTCTTCAATAAAATTTGACGGCATTTTTATTTTGTTAATTCTTTGAATACCTCTTCAAGTGTTTTTTCTTCTGTTCGCAGCGTCAATGGTAAAATGCCATTTTGTTGCGCGTATTGGGCAATTTCTTTCCTTAAATCAACATCATCCGTAGTTTCTAGCAACCAGCCATCTTTCACTTTCTCAACTTTTCCAACATGTGGAATTTTCGACAAAACACTTTTTGATAGTTGACCATCAAACTCAGCATACACCGTTTGATGTGAAAGATTCAACTGCAAATGTTGCGCTGTATCGTCAGCTACAATTTGACCTTTATTTATAATGACAATGCGATCACAAATAGCTTCAACCTCCTGCATGATGTGCGTGGAAAGCATCACTGTTTTCGATTTCCCAATTTTTTTAATCAACTCGCGAATCTCAACCAATTGATTGGGATCAAGACCAGAAGTTGGTTCATCCAAGATCAGTACTTGCGGATCATGTATAATCGCTGCAGCCAATCCAACGCGCTGACGATAACCCTTTGATAGTGCACCCAGTTTTTTATTCTGCTCCACTTCCAAACCAACCGCCTTGATCATTTCTGCAGCGCGTTCTTTTAAATTCTTGACTTTGTAAATTCTCCCGACGAACTCCAAATACTCCTTCACATACATATCCAAGTAGAGAGGATTGTGTTCAGGAAGATAACCGATGACTTGTCTTGTGTCCAATGAATCAACATCGACAGGCATTCCACACACCTTTACTTCACCTGAAGAAGCCGAAATAAATCCGGTTAAAATCTTCATAGTCGTCGATTTTCCAGCACCATTTGGTCCAAGAAAAGCTACTATTTCTCCTTTGGCTACCGAAAAACTCGCATCACGCACAGCGGCCTGATCGCCATAATATTTAAACAGGTTTTTTACCTCTATTGACATGTGTCAAATTTTGAATTGCGAAGATAAGGAAATCCGTTTACTTCGACTCTGCAAATGGTAGCGATTTTAAGCAACAATTAATTTAACTTTGTAACATGCCGATTAAAGGAAAAGTACTGAAATCTACTGGTAAATGGTATACCGTTGAGCTCGAAGACAAGTCGGTGGTATCTTGCCGTATACGAGGAAAATTGCGCCTTGAAGGTCTCAGTACAACAAATCCTATCGCTGTTGGTGATATCGTACTTTTAGATGAAAAGCCAGACGAAGAAGGAAAAAGAACCATTTTTGACTTTGAAGAACGACGGAATTATATTGTCCGTAAATCGACGAACTTAAGCAAGCAAATGCAGATTTTAGCTGCAAATGTAGACAGAGCTTATCTGTTGGTGACAGTAAAATCGCCGGAAACACACCTTGCTTTTATTGATCGTTTTTTAGTGGCCGCAGAATCATTTAGAATTCCAACAACATTACTATTTAACAAAATAGATCTTTACAGCCAGGAAGATCTTTTGTATGTTGATGCCTTGTGCGATCTCTACAATTCAATCGGTTACCCTTGCTTTAAAATTTCAGCTGAAAACAAAGAAAACATTGATTGGTTGCGAGAAGAAATAAAGAACAAACAAGTCATGATTTCAGGTCACAGCGGTGTAGGCAAAAGCACTCTTGTGAATGCGCTTGATGCAACTTTGGATTTGAGGACTGGTGAAATTTCGCAAGCTCACTTGCAAGGTCAGCACACAACCACTTTTGCAGAAATGCACAAATTATCTTCAGGCGGTTACATCATTGACACTCCGGGAATTCGCGCTTTTGGCATTATTGACCTGGAAAAAGAAGTTATTTCACATTATTTTCCTGAAATGAGGGCATTAATCGGCGCCTGCAAATTCCATAACTGCCAGCACATGAATGAACCAAAATGCGCTGTGAAAGTTAGTATTGAAAATGGAGAAATTTCTGAAAGTAGATACGCGACCTATATTCAACTTATGACGGAAGACCAAAACGAGGTACACCGAAAAAATATATACGGTTAAAGATTATGCGTATTGTCATTCAGCGTGTTTCGGAAGCGTCGGTGAAAATCGATGAAAGAATAAAAGGTGAGATCACAAATGGATTGCTAATTCTACTCGGAATTGAACATTCGGATGATACTGCCGATGCCGACTGGCTTATTCAGAAAATTTGTGGATTGCGAATTTTTAGTGATCTAGAGGGCAAAATGAACTTGACGACACAAGATGTCAATGGACAATTTTTAGTTGTAAGTCAATTTACGTTGCACGCATCTACAAAAAAGGGAAATCGACCGAGCTATATTCGTTCGGCCCGACCAGAACAAGCTATTCCGTTGTATGAATATTTTATAAATACACTTAAAACACTATCAAACACGAACATTGAATCTGGAGAATTCGGAGCTGACATGAAAGTGAGTTTAGTGAATGACGGTCCTGTCACTATACTGATGGATTCGAAGAATAGGGAGTGAAATGTTCAAAATGTTCAAAATGTTCAAAATGTTCAAATAAATTAAAAAATG
>CAISOQ010000325.1 GCA_903887095.1 uncultured Flavobacteriia bacterium | reverse complement strand
TTTCTTTTCCATAAATAATCTGCATTTGAGCCAACATGTCTTTATTGGCTAGTTCAGATAAACTATCTTGAATCGTGTGATAACGTTGTTTATGAAAATAGGCTGTTTTAAAGTCACCTTTTTGCTCAGCAATTAACGACATTTCTAGATGCCCAGCTGCAAGATTTTCAATGTATGGATGTGCTTTGTCCAATAGAAAAATTTGTTCAATGTTTTGCTCAGCATGATTTAAATCCCCCAATTGACGATAAACCATTGATTTCATGCCATAGGCTACTCCTATGAAACTCCATTGCTGCGAGCTTTTGAAAATGGAAAGAGATGAATCCGCATAGATCAATGCCAAAGATGTTTTCTTATCATTCAGATAGGAGTCGGCTAAATTTAAGTATGCCACGCCAATCCCCTGCGGAAAGCCAATTTTTTTAGCATTTAATAAGGTTTGGTGAAAATACTTGACAGATTCCTTGTATTCCCTTTGTTCTTTATTTACTAATCCGAGATTATTGTTGAGGTTTAAATTCAATCTGTTTTCGTTCATGCCCTTAATAATGTGTAAGGCACGCACAAAATCTTTCTCTGCGTCTTTAATCTGCCGATTGTTGAATTTTATGAGCCCGATATTATTCAAGATCATGGCCTGGTGATACTTTTGCTTTGTTTCCTCTGCTAGTTTTAGTCCTTTTAGGTAAAACTTAAGTGATTCATCCTTTATTTGACGAATGTCATAAATGTTCCCAAGACCATTGTAAATTTCAGTGCTATTTTCTGTATAACGATTACGAATAGATTCATTCAATAACACCTTGAATTGCTTTTCTGCCGCCAATACATCCGTCTCTGAAAGTAAAAATGCAAGCCGAATTTTTGTAAGATTGATTAGCTTTTTATCACCTGCTTTTTGAGCTGTGATAATCGATTTATTGTAATACTTTTTTGCCGCATTGAAATTATATGAGAAGAAGAAAAAATTCCCATAATATTGATAGACCGTTGCTTCTTCGCTCAGGTCGTTTAATGCTCGTGCGAGCTGAATGGCTTGGCCGCCTTTTTCAAAAACTGCAGCAGAATCATAATATGTTGACTGTCTGATGGCTTTTTTTAAGTCGTCTAATTTATGATGCAATGTTTTTTGGCCTAATCCATTTTTGGAGCAAGTTAGGATTGCAAAGCATATAATTAGGTAGCGGAGAAACAGCATTTTACAAAGATAGAATTCCCTTGCAATAAAAAAAGCCATCCGAAAAGGGATGGCTTTAGTAAATATAAATTGACTTGTTTATTTCAAATCGGGCATTTCTCTGGTGAACGCAGGAATTTCTGTAACATCCATACCAGTAATTAATAAATGGATATCATGCGTTCCTTCATACGTTAACACGGATTCAAGGTTCGCCATGTGGCGCATCATAGAATACTCGCTTGTAATACCCATTCCTCCATGGATTTGTCGGGCTTCGCGTGCTATGTTCATTGCAATTTCTACATTGTTACGCTTCGCCATGGAGATTTGAGCAGAAGTTGCTTTGCCTTCATTTCTCAATTGACCTAAGCGAAGAGTAAGCAATTGTGCTTTTGTGATTTCGGTAATCATTTCAGCCAATTTCTTTTGAGTCAATTGAAATGCGCCAATCGGAACACCAAATTGAGTGCGTTCCTTTGAGTAGCGCAATGCCTGATCATAACAATCCATTGCAGCACCTAAAGCACCCCATGCGATTCCAAATCGTGCTGAATCCAAACAGCTTAATGGGGCCCCAAGTCCAGTTCTACCGGGAAGTATATTTGCTTTTGGAACTTTTACGTCAACAAAAATCAACTCGCCAGTCGAAGAAGCTCTCAATGACAGTTTACCATGCATTTCCGGAGTTGAAAATCCTTCCATTCCTCTTTCCACTACCACACCATGGATTCTGCCAGATTCATCCTTTGCCCAAACCACTGCGATATCTGCAAAAGGAGCATTGGAAATCCACATTTTTGCACCATTCAAAATGACATGATCACCTTCATCCTTAAAATTAGTGGTCATTCCGCCAGGATTAGAACCATGATCAGGTTCCGTTAATCCAAAACAACCCATCATTTCGCCGGTAGCTAATTTTGGTAAATATTTTTGTTTTTGTTCCTCAGAACCATATTTCCATATTGGATACATTACTAAAGAGGACTGAACAGATGCCGTTGAACGCAATCCTGAGTCACATCGCTCTAGTTCTTGCATAATCAAACCATAAGATATTTGATCCAATCCCGGACCGCCATATTCCTCTGGAATATATGGACCAAAAGCACCAATTTCTCCAAGTCCTGCAAGCAGGTGTTTCGGGAAAGTAGCTTTCTCATAATGTTCATCAATAATCGGCGAAACTTCTTTTTTCACCCATGCACGAGCAGCATCTCTTACCAATTTGTGTTCTTCCGATAAAAGATCATCCATGTTATAATAATCAGGATGTACGTATTGATCAGTTCTCATTTCTTACTAATTTGGCTCAAAGTTACACATATTTTAATGAGATGGAAAGAATCTTTAACAGGTGTGATATCTTTGTGATAAATAATTAACAAAAAGTCAAATGTTGCCATTGTTACAAGTTTTTGGTGAAACAGCAATTAGGGGTGAATTGCCCGAAGTTTTGCCATTGCGTGAGGAGACATACACAATGTTTCTAGTGGCTATTCTTTCCTTTTCTTTTTTGTTGATTTCTTTCAGCAGAAGCAGCAATTCAAGAGCACTCCAGTCTGTAGCAGAAGTATTCTTTCGTGATTCATCCTCAGTGGAAGTCTATTTAAAGGAAAACATGAAAATTGGCTCTTGGAGTTCAATAACATTAATCATCAATTATTTCATCAGTTTTTCCTTGTGCAATTTTATCTTCTTTCATCGCATTCTTTTGGTGCGCGATGATCTTTCAATGCTATTGAGTTTTTTAATACCGATTATTTTATTTGGTCTTGAGACACTTGGACTTTA
>CAISOQ010000324.1 GCA_903887095.1 uncultured Flavobacteriia bacterium | reverse complement strand
CCATGTTGACCAGGTTTAATAACCATCATCACTTCGTCGTTTGCTAAAACTGCTGACACTGGATAAACACCCCCAGACAACGCTTTACCAAGAATCAAAATGTCAGGTTGAGAATACGTTGCCTGTTTCTCGCACTTGTTTTCGCATGAACAATTTCCACAAACAGCTAATAAGCTACCTGTTCGAGCAATTCCAGTCTGAACTTCATCAGCAATAAAAAGTGCATTGTACTTTGTACACAAAGCGTGTGAATTTGCTAAAAAATCTTCATTCGGAACGTAAACCCCTGCCTCTCCTTGAATTGGTTCAACCAAGAATCCAGCAATATTTTCAGTTTGCAATGCGTGCTCAAGAGCAGCTATATCATTGTAAGGAATGCGAATGAATCCTGGTGTATATGGTCCGAAGTTTTTGTTTGCATCTGGATCATTTGAAAAGGAAATAATTGTGGTTGTTCTTCCGTGAAAATTACCTTCACAAACGATGATTTTTGCATCATTTTCATGAATTCCTTTCTTCTCATAAGCCCATTTGCGGCACAATTTAATTGCCGTTTCCACCGCTTCTGCACCTGTATTCATCGGCAACACCTTGTCGAAACCAAAATATTCAGTGATGTATTTTTCGTATACACCAAGTGAATCATTGTAAAACGCTCGCGATGTTAGCGTTAAAGTTTGTGCTTGCTCCGTTAATGCCGAAATAATTTTTGGATGGCAATGTCCCTGATTTACTGCTGAATAAGCAGAAAGAAAATCATAATAGCGTTTCCCCTCTACATCCCAAACAAAGACGCCATCTCCTTTTGCTAATACGACAGGAAGTGGATGATAATTGTGAGCGCCGTGCTTGTCTTCCAATTGCATCAACTCATCTGATGTCAATTTCTCCATTGTTGCATTCATATTAAAATTGTTGAAATTTGAATGTCACTCATCACGGAGAGCGACCATCCTTTCCTCATTTCAAACAGGAGAGAAATCATCCCAAATCTCTGCAAAGTTACACTAGAAATCTGAATTTAAAAATATCAATCTATATCGTATTTGAGACGAATAGTAATATTGGCTGTTTTCTTTTTTGAAGAAGTGTTAAAATTTCCACCCCAAGTATAATCCTCAGATGAATTTTCACCAGTTATTTGAAAAACGCCCATTTCAGCACTTTTCAGCGTTCCCAGTCCTCCACCCGCATTTAGGGCAATTTTCTCAGCTCTATTTTTAGCATCTTTTGTTGCCGCTTCGATCATTTTAATCTTCAACTGTGCCAATTTTGTATAATAATATTCGGGCGCAAATGAATTTAGTTCTACACCGGCGTCAATTAATTCAGTTACCTCTCTCGAAATATTCTCAATCAAGTCAACATTTTTAGATTGGACTTTTAAATTCTGAGTCAAATTATACCCATTGAAAATGGTATTTCTTAACGCGCCATTTTGATCGTAGTCGTAGTAAAAATCTTTTTGAATATCCACTGCTTCAAAAATGATTTCATCCATTTTCACTCCTTTTTTAATCAAGTATTTTTTAATCTCTTTCTGGTTGCTGTTCAATTCAGCATAGGCCTGCTTTAATTCAAGATTTTTCTTTGAAAATGTTGCTCGCCAGACAATAAGATCACTTACAAAATTTTCTTCTCCTGACCCCGTCACACTTATTGACTGCGAAGTTTTAGATCGATCTTTATACCCTTTAGCCAAGAGGTAACCTGAAATTATTACCGCAAGAGCGATAATTGCTGTGTTTAAATGTTGTTTCATTTTATTGAAAGTTAAAACAGAGTCATCTGGTCTTCGTCATCCTCATTTTTAGTCATATCCCACTCTATCGTTGGCCCTCCACCTTCATTTTCAGCGTCTTCACCTTCACCACCATCTTCTTCTTCTAATTCTGGTTCCGCACTGATTTCATCTTCTGGCCAAGGTTCTTCGCCTTCTATCGAATGGGTAAGTACAATCTCCTTTACTTTAAGTTTTGTCAATTGATTGCCCTGCGCTTTCATTCCTTTTACATCAATAAAATCAGCTATTTGCAACTCATTGTCAGGCAAATTCTTCGTTTCCTTTAAGAGTTTATTGTAGATGATTTTAATCATAGGTCGGTAGGCTGTCGAAACGACATCCATATAGGAACCTTCACCCTCACTGATGAAGGATACTTTTTTATCCGATGTTACTTCGCAAAGGAAGCGTTTTACGAAGTGTAAATCTTTTTCGGCATCATAATATACGGTCGACAAAGCTCTGTGCGGGTGCCATTTTTCAATATGTATCATTTCCTCATCAAAATGGTTCGAAAGATCAAAATTGCTCAAACGGTATTCACCTGATTTATAAAGCGTCAAAATTCTATCTTCTCCCTTGAATGATCCCAGGAATTTACCTCGATCTTCATCGTTCAATCGTCCAACTACAGTGTCAAACCAAATTTTACGTGCAGCAAGTGTTGACCCACCAACTTCTTTTTGAGTGATTTTTTGAATAATTTCTTTTGTAACCCTATTACCTGCAGATTGTCTGCCCTTTATCAACAAATCACCTAAATCAACATCAAAACGCAATCGTTTCAAATGTGGTCGAGGTCGCAACAACACGTTCACGACTTCTCTTTCGCCGTTTGGATGAACTGAGAAATAAAGCATTTTTGATCCCTTTACACCTCTGGTCAAATCGTATTCTGTATCTCGTGTAATTGAATTCACATAAAACCGTTTCATCATTGCCGAACCACCGGTTCCATCTTGGTAAATCAAATGGTAAATCGTTCTTTTATCGCCTTTTTTCCATACATCGGCATGCACGATATCTTTCCCTACAAATTTCTTGTCGGCTACTTTCGTAACCATCATTTTCCCTGTAGAGAAGAATATTATTATGTCATCGATTTCAGAACAATCGTTGATTGGTTCCGATTTCTTTAAACCATAACCAATAAATCCTTCCTCGTAATCAACATACAGCTTACGATTCGCAATAATAACCTTCGTAGCGCTAATTGTATCAAATACTTTTATTTCCGTTTTGCGCTCTTTCCCAGCACCGAAGCGCTTTTTAAGATCTTTGAAGTACTCTATGGCATATTCAATTAAATTGGAAAGTTTCTCTTTCACAATGGCCATTTCTTCCTCTAATTTCAGCAAAGCTTCATCCGCCTTATCAGCATCAAAGCGCGTAATACGGATCATTGGAATCTGCGTCAATTTTTGCAAATCCTCATCCGTGATTTCCCTGATTAATTGTTTTTTATACTTCTCGAAACGCTTGTAGAGGTATGCGTACAATGATTCTCTATCACTGTAGAGTTTGAAATCAATGTACATTTCTTCATTGATAAAAATCTTTTCAAGTGTTGAAAAATGCCATTGACGTTGCAATTCATCCAATCTGATTTCAAGTTCCAATTTCAACAAACGAACCGTACTATCAGTATTCACCTTCAATATTTCACTGACACCAAGAAAACGTGGCGTATCCTTGTCGATAATTGAAGAGTTTGGAGAAATAGAAACCTCGCAATCTGTGAAGGCATACAATGCATCAAGCGTTTTATCAGGTGACACTCCTGGCGCAAGGTGAATAATCACCTCTGCTTCTGCAGCTGTATTGTCTTCAATTTTCTTTATCTTGATTTTTCCTTTGTCATTGGCCTTGATGATTGATTCAATCAGAGAACCTGTCGTTGTGCCAAATGGTATCTCGTGTACAACAAGGGTTTTATTGTCTTGTTTTTTAATTTTTGCCCTGACACGCACTTTTCCTCCACGAAGTCCATCATTGTAATTGGAAAAATCTGCCATTCCACCATTCGGGAAATCAGGAAAGAACTCTACTTTTTTACCACGAAGATGATTGATTGACTGATCAATCAACTCTATAAAGTTATGTGGTAAAAACTTACAAGCCATACCAACTGCAATACCCTCTGCCCCTTGTGCAAGCAACAAAGGAAACTTTACGGGTAATTGCAATGGCTCTTTATTCCTTCCGTCATAACTGGAAAGCCATTCTGTCGTTTTAGGATTAAAAACAACGTGCAACGCAAATTTGGAAAGTCTTGCTTCAATGTAACGTGCAGCAGCGGCTCCATCACCTGTCAACGTATTCCCCCAGTTCCCCTGGCAATCGATTAAAAGATCTTTTTGACCAAGTTGAACTAAAGCATCTCCTATCGAAGCATCACCGTGCGGGTGATATTTCATGGTATTACCAATGATGTTTGCCACCTTGTTGTAACGTCCATCATCCAATTCTCTCATGGAATGGAGAATACGCCGTTGCACAGGTTTCAATCCATCGTAAAGAGAAGGTACGGCACGCTCAAGAATCACATAGCTTGCGTAATCTAAGAACCAATTCTCATACAAACCACCAACCGGGACAATTTTATCGTCTACCGTTTTATGTTCAAAAGGATTGTTTTGATCCTCTTGTTGCTCGTTCTGTTCTTCCAATTCGTCTTCTGCCATAATTTAGGATGCTATTTCAAGGTCTTCTTGATCATCAGCTTGTTCCAATTCTTCAGCCAGATCTTTTTCAACACGTAAATTATCAATTATAAAATCCTGTCTTTCAGGCGTATTTTTACCCATGAAGTAGGATAGTATCGAATCTATTGAATTGTCCTTTGATAAAAGGACAGGTTCAAGTCGAATATCACCACCAATAAAATGTTTGAATTCATCAGGCGAAATCTCCCCAAGACCTTTAAATCGTGTTATTTCAGGATTTTTCCCCAACTCCTCTATTGCTTTTCGACGTTCGTCTTCAGAATAACAGTAAATGGTTTTCTTCTTGTTCCGTACTCGGAATAAAGGTGTTTGCAAGACATAGACATGGTTTCGTTTTACAAGATCAGGGAAAAATTGTAAGAAGAAGGTCAGAAGTAGCATACGAATATGCATTCCATCGACATCAGCATCCGTTGCAATGACAATATTATTGTATCGCAAGTTATCCATATCCTCCTCTATATCCAGCGCTGCTTGGATTAAATTGAATTCTTCGTTTTCGTATACAATCTTCTTCGTAAGTCCATAACAATTCAATGGCTTACCTCGTAAACTGAATACGGCCTGCGTATTCACATCTCTTGATTTGGTAATTGAACCACTTGCCGAATCCCCTTCCGTTATAAATAAAGTTGTTGCTTCGCGACGATCATCTTTCAAATCAGTCAAATGAATCCTGCAATCTCGTAGTTTCTTATTGTGTAAACTTGACTTCTTCGCACGATCTCTTGCCAACTTGCGAATACCCGAAAGCTCTTTGCGTTCTCGTTCAGATTGCTTGATTTTCCGTTCGATCAGCTCAGCAACATCCGTATTTCTATGGAGGTAATTATCCAGTTTTTCCTTCAAGAAATCATTCACAAAAGCCCGCATGGATTTTCCACCTGGCTCAATTTCCTGTGAACCTAATTTTGTTTTCGTTTGAGACTCAAATACAGGTTCAATGACTTTCACTGCAATAGCTGCAACAATTGACTGACGAATATCAGATGCCTCATAGTTTTTATTGTAAAAATCGCGTATCACTTTTGCCACAGATTCTCGGAAAGCACTTTGATGGGTTCCCCCTTGTGTGGTGTGCTGACCATTGACAAAGGAGTAATAATCTTCACCATAGGTTTTACCATGCGTAAAGGCGACCTCTATATCATCCCCTTCCAAGTGGATAATTGGATACAAAGGATCTCCATCCATATTGTTTTCCAACAAATCCTTTAAACCGTCTTTTGATTGGTATTTTTCTCCATTGTAGTAAAGGGAAAGACCTCTATTCAGATAACAGTAATTCCACATCATCTTATCAAGATACGCTGTTTTAAACGCATACTTCTTGAAAATAGACTCATCCGGAACAAACTCAACATAAGTACCATTTACCTCGTCCGTTTTTGAGGTTGGCAATTCTTCAACCAACTCTCCTTGAGAAAAAGACGCTTGTTTCTTTTCTCCATCACGAACAGAATAGACCATAAAATGAGTAGAAAGCGCATTTACTGCTTTTGTACCCACCCCATTCAATCCTACAGACTTTTTGAATGCTTTTGAATCATACTTGCCTCCTGTATTGATTTGAGAAACACAATCAATCACTTTTCCCAACGGAATTCCGCGACCATAATCCCGAATAACAACTTTCCCATCTTTCACTTTAATATCCACTCGCTTGCCATTCCCCATGACAAATTCATCGATACAGTTATCTACAACCTCTTTCACAAGAATGTAAATACCATCGTCTGCTGCAGCGCCATCACCCAATTTCCCGATATACATACCCGGCCTAAGGCGAATATGTTCTTTCCAATCGAGTGATCGAATATTATCTTCTGTATATTGATTTTCAGCCATTTTGAAAGGATTGTACGCTATCTAACAAATTTAGCGATTGAACGCTCTCAAAACACAAGTAATTATCAGGACTTTTGAACGGTTTCAGGTTGAAAAACCTAAGCGGAAATAGTAAACTTCATACCATCTTCTACTACCTCTGTATTCTCAAAGAATTTAGCAGCTTCAGACAGATGAGCCGCTGTTGATTCGTACCGAGCGCTTAAGTGACCCAAATAAAGTTTACCCACATTTGCACGTGTAGCAATATCTGCTGCCTGGGCTGCTGTGGAATGAAAAGTAGCTTTTGCCCGTTCACTATCTTTTTCTGTAAAAGTCGCTTCATGGTAAAGCACTGAAACATCTTTCACATAAGGAACAATTGACACGTCATATTTTGTATCGGAACAAAAAGCATACGAATAGGACGGTTTAGGTGGAAAAGTGTAATCTTTGAACCGAAAGATTTGACCATCTTCATCCAAAACATCTTCACCTTTTTTGAGTAAATGAAAATGTTCAATCTTTAAACCACTTCCTTTAATCGCCTCGCTGTTCAAATTAAATTCCTTTGCTTTCTCTCGAATCAAAAAACCTGTGGTTGGAATGCGGTGTTTAAGTGGAAACGAATGGATTTCAATTAGTTTATCTTCAAAGATCAATTGAGAATTCTTAGGATCTGTTGCTACGAACTGAAGATCAAAATCCAGTTTTGCCCCACCGATTTCAAGTTGACTTTTTACAATTGACT